>SCTA01000004.1 GCA_004322275.1 bacterium | reverse complement strand
GGGCGTGAGGGGGCACTCGTTCGCTGCGCTCACTAAGACCCCCCCGCCGCCCTTTCCGCCTCCGCTCCCTGCGTCACCTACGGGCCACGGGGAGGACGAAAGGATGGCTCGTCCAAAAACAGGTTAACGGAATGTTTTTGGACTCGAAGGTACTGTTACCGTATGTTACGGCTGTTTCATCTTCTGGCGAAGCCCATCGAGGTTCCGGCGGGCTATTCCAAGATTTTTGCCGTAAGCTTCGGGGTAAACCGAGGCCAGCTTTTCATAGAGGGAAACGGCCTCTGCGTATTCCCCTTCGGCCTCCTTCAGCTTGCCGGTGTTTGAATGGAGCAAACCGAGGTTGTTGAAGGTACCGGCAACGTAGGGCAGATACGCTCCCGGGGCTTTTTCGGCCAGCTTTTTGTATATCCCAAGCGCCTCGCCGTACTCCCCTTCGGCCTCCTTCAGCTTGCCGGTATTCTTATGGAGTATCCCGAGGTTGTTGAGGGTCATCGCCACGTCAGGCAGGTACGCCCCCGGATCCTTCCGGGCGAGTTCCCTGTAACGTTCGAGAAGTTTAGCGTAGACGAGTTCGGCTTCGCGGAAATTGCAGCCTTTTTGAAGCGAGAGCGCGTGAGCGAACACGTAGTCCGTATTTTCCGGATCCAACTGATAAGCTCTCTCGAAGTGCTTAAGAGCGGAGGGATTGTCGTTCAGGAGTTTGAATATCTGTCCACGGCTGTAGTGGTGCGAGGCGAGGGTTTTGAGGTTCGCCTGACCTTTTTGAATGAGAACGTCCAGAGCCTCGCCAGCTTCGTCGAACTTGCCCTCGCGCATCAGTTCGGCGGCCTTGGCCGCGTCTTTGTCGCCCTTTTCGCCTTCGGCGGAAAGAGACTGTTTTGCCTCTCTAAGTCCCTTGGTTATCTCCTGAAGCTCTCTTAGCTCGTCGTCTTTCTTCCGATGGCCGTCGCGAAGTTCCTTGTTCTCACGATTAAGCTCATAGTTTTGTTTTACAAGGAGGTCGAACGATTCACCGGAGGGCGAATTATTTAGGCTAGTTCCTTTCTCTGCTGGCTCATCTTTTTTCCATAGATATATCCCAAGGCACAGCGCAACAAATAATACGCCTCCGCCGACTAATACAAGCTCGGTTATTGCCGTTTTCCAGTTTGCCACCCAACCGATAATGGTTAAACCAAGGGCGATAACCGCTGAAACGGCAACAATCTTATCTGTGGTTTTCATAATTATCCCCGCACGAGGATTCGTCCAGTCCCAAGCGAGGATATTTTATCCGGGGAGGGATTGCAAGCTGCGTCATCTTTTAAATACGGCATAGGATTTTGTCGCCGGGCGAGGAGCCCGCAGGGAGCGCGACGAAGGCAGTAGCGTGCCTACGCCAAGGAGCGCGAGCGAGTAGCGACGAAGCCCCGCGGCAAAAGCCGAAGCCGTCGAACGAAATGGCTCAGCGGCTCTTTATCAGGTACAGCGCCGAAACGGAGACGAAAACGACTCCGCCGCCGACGAGTTGCGCGGCGGTGAGGGTTTCGCCGAAGAGGAAGCGGGCGAGAAGGAGGCCGAAGAGGGGTCCGGCGAGGCTTATGGTTGATGTCCGCGCCGCGCCGATGCGCGAGATCGCCCCGGCGAGAAGCGCGAGCGGCAGAAAGGTGGAGAAAAAGCCCAGCCCGGCCGTGACGGCAAGGGCCTTCAGCGGCACGGTCGGCGGCGAGAAGCGCCACATGAGAAGCGAGGGCGCGACCGCCCAGTAGCTGGTCGCCGAGGCTATCTCGAAGGCAGAGGCTTTTTTGGAGAAGCGCTGAACCAGAAGCTGATACCCCGCGTAGGTCGCGGCGGCAAAAAGCGCCAGCAGCGATCCCAGCGGCACGTCCTTCCCCCCGCTTCCTCCCGGCTGGGTGAGAGCTATCGAAGCGCAACCCGCCCAGGCGGTGAGCAGAAGGAAGGATTTCACCGGGCCGAGGGGAGTTTTGTAGAAAATCCGCGAAAGAAGGGCGACGAAAACCGGATGGGAGTAGACGAGTATCACCGTCAGCGAGACCCCTGCGAAGGCGACGGCGTAAAAGCTGGCTATGACCGAGACTGTGAAGAGGAGCGAGGCGGCAATCAGGGCGGGCGAGCGCCAGAGCCCGGACCCCGGGCGGGTTTTCCTGAATCTGGAGACGATAAAAAAGATAGCGGCGCAAAAAACCATGCGCAGCCCTGCCAGCGCGGGCACGGTCGCCCCTGCCTCTATCCCGATCCGCACCAGAGGCGATTTCGTCGAATAAAAAAGGGCGCTCAGGAGCGCCATCAGCGGCCCCGCCCGCCTGGATGAAAACTTCAAATTGATTTCTCTTTAGTGGAGGTTATGAGAAGTAGTGTAGACAAACTTACCTTCGAGCCGATAAGCGAACAAACACAACGCTTATCGGCGAGCCATCTTTACGTCTCCTCTTCGGGCCCGTACGCGAAGCAACGAGCGAAGGCAGAAAGGGCGGCGGGCAAAAACCCCGCAAACTATAGATTGGTGAGCCGAGCCCACCCTACATCTCTGTCACCCTCGCCGAAGGCGGGGGTCCAGAAATACGTGTAAAGCCGCTGGATTCCCGACCTTCGGTCGAGAATGACGAGGGTTAGAAGATCAACTTCAGCTGCTCTCTCCCCACTTGGGAATCATCTTCCGTCCACCTGCTGCTTGCGCTTTTCTTGTTCGCCTCGTGAAGGTAGCGCCGGGCCTCCTGCGGGTCAGCGAAGCGCAGGCCGCCGAAAAGGGGCCTCCCGTCCTTCGCCCGGACGAAGGAAACCTCCCCCTCCTGCCGCACTAGCCTGACGCTTACGTTCATCCAACTCCCTTTACCAAAACCTGTTGTGCGCCCCAATTTCTGTGTCGCGTGCTCGCTCGAACCTTGACTAACTATTTGTTATGTCTTCGGTTCTCGCTGTGCGGCTCCTTGAACTTGGGGCTGCTCACCACGGTTTTGAGGTTTCCTTCTACTCACCATATCCCCAGAGCCCGCGTTCCTTGATGACTTTAGCAACCTCCGGCGGCACCATCAGTTCCCAAGTGTCGTCGCCGGACTGTAGCTTGTCGAGTATCTCGCCCCGGTAGATGGAGAGGCACTTTTCGTTGTAGCCCCGTATCGGCTCGATGAACCTGTTCTCGCGCAGGTAGGCGTAGAGGTGGTTAAGGTGCGGAGAGACGCGCAGATTGTCGGCGTCGATGAGGGCGTCGGTCACGGCGTCGCGCTGCGGGTAGGCGTAGATGCGAAGATTGGTCTCGAAGAGCCTGCCGAAGGATTCGAGTATCTTTCCCGGCAGGTCCTGATAGTACTGCTCCTTGAAAAGCTCTTTTAACGTCGGGACGCCCATCGCCAGCCCTATCGGCTCGCGGGTGAAGCCGAAAAGGTACTCCGCGAGGCGAAAATACCTGTCGTAATTGGAGATGAGAACGGTCTTGCCGAGTGCGCCGAGCATATCCGCCCTCGCGAGAAAGTCCTCGTGGCTTATCTCGCCGCCCTGCATGAGGTTCTGGAGGGTCATCTCCCAGAGGACGATTACCTCCTTTCCCTCGATCTCCGGCTCCTGAACGAACTGCGCCATCGCGCGGTCGACCATGTCGAGCATCTGGAGGGTAAGGGGGCGGAAGCTGCCGCGCACCACCATTATCGGCTTTTTGTAGAGTATCGCCGCGGGCTGGACCACCTCGCCGGAGGAGGAGATGAGAGCCGCGTGGGTCAGCCCCTTCTGCACGAGACTCAGGCTCATAAGCCGATTGTCTATGCCGCTGAAAGCGGGGCCGGCGAGCTCGATCATGTCCACCTCCACCCTTTCGAGCGAGAGGCCGTCGAGGAGCGAGGAGATGAAAGCATCCCTGTCGGAATGGAGGAAAAGCGAGGCGTAGATGAGGTTGACGCCGAGGATGCCGAGGGCCTCCTGCTGGGTCACGCTGTCGTGATCGAGCATTCTAACGTGGATTATCGCCTGCGAGCACTGCGAGCCGGGCGCGTGCTGAAAGCGAATCCCCATCCAGCCGTGGGTGTCCTCGATGCGCGAAAAGCTCCTTGCCGCGACGGTGTCGGCGAAGGCGAAAAAGGCGGTCCTCGACCCGCGCTTCCCGGCGAGGCGCTCTTCGAGAAGTCCGTACTCGTGAAGGAGCATCTGGCAGAGGCGCTCTTCGCTCACGTACCTCTGCGAGGGGCCGTAGATGACGTCGCTGAAGGTCATGTCGTAGGCGGAGATGGTCTTCGCTATAGTCCCGGCGGCCCCGCCGACGCGGAAGAACCAGCGGGCCACCTCCTGCCCCGCGCCTATCTCGGCGAAGACCCCGTACTTTTCGGGGTCGAGGTTTATCTCCAGTGCTTTCTGGTGGGTATCGGCCATAGTTGTGCAACTCCAGTAATGTAAAATAAAATCAATCAACCGCCCGCGAGCGGCGGAAAAACGGAAACAACGTCGCCCTCGCGAAGAACCGTTTCCGGCCCGGCATGAACCCCGTTGACCAGTATGATAGCTAAAAACCGTTCCTTAAGGGCCAAAAATTTGAGTGCGTCCCCCACCGTCGCCCCCTCGCGAAGCTCCGACTCGACCTTCCTTTGCCCTCCCGGAAGTTTTTCCTCAAGCCCCGCGTAGAGTTTTATCTCGACTTTCATGATCTCCGCTTCAGGAAGGATTTGTACAACTTGTGAAATTATAGTTGAGAACGTCCCCGATTGGCGAGGGGAACATGGAAGATTTTTTCAACTTCCGGCAAACTATTTCGGCGAAGGGCAAGGAGTCCGCAGGGCGCGCGACGCAGACAGTATCGTTTATACGGCAAGGAGCGCGCCCGAGAAACGACGCCGCCCTTCGACGAAAGAGGAAGCCGGACTACTCCGGCACAATCTCGAAAAAAGTAATCTCCGGAGGCGAAAAAACCCTCATCGGCGGCCCCCACGTCCCCGTCCCCCTGCTTGTGTACAGCTTCGACCCGCCGGGAAGGTCGTAAAGACCGTCCTGCAGCGGGAAATTGAGCGCGGTTATGTAATTGAAGGGGAATATCTGCCCCCGGTGGGTGTGGCCGGAGAGCTGGAGGTCGAAATTCCCCTCCGTCAGCGGGTCGAAAAGGGGCCGGTGCTTCAGAAAAAGCGTGAAGAGGTTATTCTGAGTACTTTTCAGATAGGGCGCTCCGTCGCCCGCCGCCCGGTCCTCCGCCCCTGCGACGTTTATCACCCCCCCGGCCGTCACGACCTCGTCGCGGAGCATCGTAAAACCCGCCCGCTGCAAAAAGTCGATGCTGCCGGAAAGACCGGCGTAATGCTCGTGGTTGCCGAGTATCGCGAACTTCCCGAGAGGGGGATCTAAATCCTTTAAGAGCGAGCTTATGCCGTCGAGGTAGTCGGTTTGCCCGTCCACTATGTCGCCGGTGGCCGCGAGGAGGCCGGGATTAAGCTCTCTCAGCATGCCCGCAATCTTTTTGAGCTTCGCCTCCCGGTTTATCAGCCCTATGTGCACGTCGCTTATCTGCGCTATCGTTATCGATTTGACGCTTGCGGGAAGCTTGCCGGTGACGATTTTTACCCTCTCGACCCTGATGTCGCCCGCCTCGTAAAAACCGTAGAGGCAAAGGGCGAGGACAAGAAAGAGAATCGCCTTCGCGGTGAAGACTCCCTGTATCGAAATTCCGGGAAACCCGGGGCTGATCTTCGCGGCGGTATAGAAAAGAAGGTGAAGGATTCCCGCCAGCGCGGAGAACACGAAGACCAGAAAGATGAACCCCATCCAGGTGTAGCCGACCCAGGCGAACGCCCTCGCGATTCCGACGAGCCCCGCGCCCTCGAACATGTGGATGAGGGGCATGGAGAAAAGAAGGGGAACTAGGAGGACCAAAAGCACCTTCGCCGCGAGCGGATGGCCCGAAAAGAGCGGGCTCACCCCCCACCAGGCGAGGAGGTGCATCAGCGCGTAGATGGAGATGGCGATGGCGAAAAACATTGTTATCTGGAGTTTCATCCCTTAACTATAACCCCTGAATGTTGTTATGTGTATGCAAATTGTTTACTGCGGCGGGCAGCCGTTTTGCGCACAAATTGACAACCTGTAAATATCTTTTAATTTTTGTAAAGCGGTACTACGTTCAAGCGTTTGCCGCGTCAAAAGCGAAAAACGAAAGGAAGCCAAATGAAGACAAAATTCGCATCGCCGGTTCTCTGCCTCGTCTTTTCCCTCTTCTTCGCGGCCGGGGCGCTCGCCGTGGAGAAGGCCGGACAAGTCATAGACGAAAAGACCTTCGGCAAGGTTATCCACGAGTCCAAAGTCGAGAACTTCTCCTTCACCTACCGCCTCCTCGACAACAAGGCGGGAATGTCCGCCGAGGCGGCAAAAGGCATGAAGATGGACCACTCGGCGATGGAGACGAAATCCCACCACCTGATGGTCTTTCCCGTTTCCCCGGACAAAACCCCCGTCAAGGGAGGCACCGCCGGGTTCCTCGTCATCGCCCCCTCCGGCAACAAGGCGCAGGCTATGGCGCAGGAGATGACCCAGGGCTACGGCGCAAACGTGGACCTGACCGAGAAGGGCGCTTATACGATCAGGGCCAAGGTCGTCGCGGCGGGAAAAGTCCTCGTAGACGAGTTCCGTCACGAAATTAAGTAAACTTTTGTAAAGTAATGTTTTTAAGCACTTACGGCCCTTGACAAGTCTTCGCCAAGCGCTTAAACGTTTGTTTGAACATATACAGCGGCTCCTCCGGGACCCTTGGAGAATGCTTTGAAAAAGTGGATTTTTGTCGTTTTAGCCGTTGCGGCTCTGGTGGGCGGTTTCGCCTGGTACAAACTCCGGCCGGTCGAGGTAGTCAAAACCGAAAAGACCTCCGCAGTGACGAAGGGCAGCATCGTACAGAAGATTACCGCCAGCGGCAGGGTCGTTCCCAACCTCGACGTAGAGATAAAGTGCAAGGCCAGCGGCGAGATCGTAAATCTTCCCGTCGAAGAGGGCGACAAGGTCAGGAAGGGGGATCTCCTGCTCGAACTCGACCCCACCGACGAGCACCGCACCCTCAATCAGGCCAAAACCTCCCTCGCCTCCTCCCTCGCACGGCAGAAGATCGCCGAGGAAAACCTCAGGGTCAACGAGCGGGCTCTGGTCAACGAGCGTGAAAAGGCCAGGGTAGCCCTAGCCTCGGCCGTTTCCCTGTCAAAAGACTCCGAGGCCAAGGCCGCGAGGACAAGGGAGCTTCTTCAAAGAAAGCTCGCCAGCGCCGAGGAAGCGGAAAGCGCCGAGACCCAGGCCGTTCAGGCCAGATCCGACATCGAAACCTCGAAACTCCGCGAGGCGGAGCTCGACGCGAAGGAAAAGGCGCTCGAACTGGACAGGCAGGAGATTGAGGCGGCGAAAGCCAACGTCGAGAGCGACAAACTCGCCCTCGAAATCGCCGACCAGCGCGTCAAGAACACCCGCGTCTTCGCTCCCCTCGGCGGCGTCATAACCCAGAGAAGCGTTCAGGCCGGGCAGATAATCTCCTCGCCCATGTCCAACGTCGGCGGCGGCACCACTATCATGATCATCTCCGACCTCGACAAGATTTTCGTCCTCGCCTCGGTGGACGAGGCGGACATCGGGCTTGTCAAGGAAGGGCAGAAGGCGGTCCTCCGGGTGGACGCCTTCCCCGGCGAGAAATTTCAGGGCGAGGTGCAAAGAATTTCACCCCGGGGAATCAACACCTCCAACGTCGTCACCTTCGAGGTCAAGATAGAGGTGCTCTCCCAAAACAAGGATATGCTGAAGCCCGAGATGACCGCGAGCGCGGACATCATAATCGAGGTGAGGGAAAGCGTGCTCGGCGTCCCCTCCGAGGCGGTCTTCAGAAAGAACGGAAGCGAATTCGTGACCGTGCAGCTTCCCGCCGGAAATGAGGACCGGCCCGTCGTGACCGGCATCTCCGACGGCCAGCTTACCCAGATAGTCTCCGGCCTTTCCGGAGAAGAGGCGGTTATAATCAAAAAACAGCAGGTAGAGAGCAAGTGGCAGGGCGGCCCCCCCATGCCCTTCGGGCGTTAAGTTAAATGCCACGCACAATCATAGAAACCTGCGGCATCACGAAGCGCTATCAGGTCGGCGAAGAGGTGGTCAACGCCCTTGACGGCGTCTCCCTCTGCGTCAGGGAAGGCGAGATGGGCGCGATAACCGGGGCCTCGGGGAGCGGAAAATCCACCCTGATGCACATCCTCGGGTGCCTGGACCACCCCGATTCGGGCAATTACTACCTCGCCGGGGAGGACGTGGCCGTACTCCCGCGAAACCGCCTCGCCCAGATACGAAACCGCTACATCGGCTTCGTCTTCCAGACCTTCAACCTCCTTCCGCGCTTCACCGCCCTCGAAAACGTAGAGCTGCCGCTGGTCTACGCGGGAAGAAGCGATTCTAAGGAGCGGGCGATGGAAGCTCTGGAGACGGTCGGCCTCGCCTCGCGCATGTACCACGAGCCCGCCAAGCTCTCGGGCGGACAGCGCCAGAGAGTGGCGATAGCGAGGGCGCTTGTGGGCTCTCCCGCCCTCATCCTCGCCGACGAGCCGACCGGCAACCTCGACAGCGCCACCGGCAGGGAGATTCTGTCCCTCTTCCAGCAGCTCAACGACAGCGGCAGGACGATTCTGATAGTCACCCACGACCCGAACGTCGCCGCCCACTGCAAGAAGCGAATTCACCTTGTAGACGGCAAGATCGTCGAAGGAGGCGTCTAGGACATGTACCTCGCCTCGACGATAAAAGTCGGCGTAAGGAGTCTCGGGGCCAACAAGCTCCGCTCCTTCCTCGCCGCCCTCGGCATAATAATCGGCACGGGCGCCGTCATCGCCATGCTCGCCATAGGCTCGGGAGCGCAAAAGCAGGTTCTGGCGCGCCTCTCCTCCCTCGGCGCGAACGTGATGATAATCACCCCGGGCTCGCGGGACACGCGGGGGGCCGCCACCGGCACCCAGCAGAATCTCAAGCTCGAAGACGCCCTCGCCATAGCCCGGGAAGTGGACGGCGTCTCGCTGGTGGCTCCGGTGGTGCGCGGCTCCGCGCAGGTCAAGTACTTCAACCAGAACACCCAGGGGTCCATCTTCGGCACCTCGGCCAGCTACTTCACCCTACGCGACATCCAGATCGACCGGGGCAGAATCTTCACCGAGCGCGAGGTCGAGCGCAGCATGCGCGTGGCCCTCATAGGCGACCAGATCGCGCAGAAGATCTTCGGCAAAAACGACCCTGTCGGCGAGGTGATAAAGGTCAACGGCATCGGCCTTACAGTCCTCGGGAAGGTCGCGGCCAAGGGCGAAGGGTGGGGAAGCCCCGACAATCAGGTCTTCATCCCCTACACCACCGCCATGAGCCAGCTTCTCGGCGTCGAAAACCTCCGGGAGATAGACGTGCAGGCCGTCTCCGAGACGGAGATTCCCTACATCCAGCAGGACGTGAAAACCCTCCTTCGGAAGCGCCACCGCACCCTCCCCGGGGCCGAAGACGACTTCAACATAATGAACATGGACGAGATACGAAAGAGCGCCTCCGAGGTCACCAACATCTTCAAATATCTCCTCGGCGGCATCGCGGCCATCTCCCTGATAGTCGGCGGTATCGGCATCATGAACGTGATGATAGTGACGGTGACCGAGCGGACCAGGGAGATCGGCATCCGCAAGGCGATAGGCGCCACCGAGGGGAACATCCTGATGCAGTTTCTCGTCGAGTCGGTGATAGTCAGCGGCTTCGGCGGCCTCATCGGGCTTCTTATCGGGGTCGGCGGGGCACTGCTGATACCGAAGCTCGGCTCGCTGCAAACGGTGGTGGAAACCGACAGCGCCCTCCTCGCCCTCGGAGTCTCCGCCGGTATCGGCATCTTCTTCGGCCTCTACCCGGCCTGGAAAGCCTCGCGGCTCGACCCGATCGAGGCGCTGCGCCATGAATAGGAAGATTAAAGTGAAAAAAACTCTCCGCCTCTGCCTCACGGCGCTCCTCTTGGCCTTCGCCCTTCCCGCCTACCCGGCGGAAAACGTCGCTTCGCCCCTTCGCCTCACGGTCTTAGAGGCGGTCAGGATGGCCTTCGAGCACAACCGCGCCTACGCGGTCAAAAAGACGATAACGGCGATAAAGCGGGAGAACGAGGAGAAAGCCCTTGCCGCCTTCGACCCGGTCGTCTCCGGCTCCCTTTCGGCCGGGAAAAAGTTCACCGACGTATCCACTCCCTCCTCGAAGTCCAGCGACACCCTCGACGCCGAGGGCAAGGTCACAAAAAAGCTGGAAATGGGAATGGTACTGGAGGGAAGCGCCAACGCCTCGATAACCGACCCCGGAACCTCCTCCGTCCGCCTCGGAGCGGCCGTCACCGCGCCGCTGATGCAGGGAAAGGGCGAGGAAGCCAACCTCTACGAGGTCCGGCTGGCCCGCCTCGACGCCGACGCCTCCGAATACGAGGTCCGCGCCCTCGCCGAGTCTACCGCCAGTTCGACGATAGCGGCTTACTGGGACTACTCTCTGGCGCTCATGGAGCTTAAGATCGTCGAGGAATCCCTCGCGCTGGCCCAAAGAGGGCTCGACGAGACCAACGGCAGGATAGAGGCGGGAAAGCTCGCCGAATCCGAGCGGGTGACCGCCGAGGCGGAGGTCGCCCTTCGCAGGCAGGCGGTGATCGACGCCGACAGCAGGCTGGAAAAGGCCGGGATAGACCTCCTTCGCCTTCTCAATCCGCCCTCGGAGAACCTCTTCGCGCTTAAAATCGCTCCCGCCGAAAGCAAGGAGCTGCCCGCGCCTCCCCTCCCCCCGCTCGAAGAAGGGGTCAGGGGCGCTCTAAAGCTTCGGCCGGAGGCCAATCAGGCGAGGCTGGACATCAGGCGGGGCGAGCTTTCCGTCGCCAAGACCAGAAACGGCCTTCTGCCCAAGCTCGACCTCTTCATACGCCTCGGCAAGAGCGGCTACGCCGACTCCTTCGGCCAAGCCGCGGGGGAATTCTTCGGCGAAAGCTACGACGCCTCCGCCGGGGTCACTTTCAGCTTTCCCCTCGGCAACCGCGCCGCCAGGGCAAGCGAAAAGAGCGCGCTTCTCGAAAAAGGCCAGGCGGAAGAGGCCTTGGGGAACCTCCTCCAGCTTATAGAAGCCGACGTGCGAAAGGCGCACATCGAGGCGAGAAGGCAGCTGGACCAGATAGAGGCGACGAAGGCCTCGGAGAGGCTGGAGGCGGAAAAGGCCCGCTCGGCTTCCGAAAGGTACGAAGTCGGCAGGGCCACCGGCTACGAAGTCGCTCTCGCCCGGCGCGACGAGATGGAAGCGCATCTGGGCACCGTCCGCGCCTCGGCGGGATATCTCAAGGCCCTCGCTGAACTCCAGCGGCTGGAAGGCGCGCTTCTCGACGCCTATGGCATCTCCGCCCCCGGACAGGCGCCGGTGGAGTAAGAAAAACCGCTGCGACGTTTTTCAAAAGTCTTCCCGTGCTTTTCCCTTTCGGGAGCGCCAAATAAAGTTGTATAAGTCGAGGCCGTTGAAACAACATCAAAAAGCAATTTTCAGCGGAGGATTAACATGTCCGAGTTCAAGAATGTTACCGTGGTGCGCGAAGCCAACGTCTACTTCGGCGGCGGCGTAATCTCCAGAACCGTCCTTTTCGCCGACGGCACAAAGAAGACCCTCGGCGCTATGCAGCCCGGCGAATACGAGTTCAATACCGGCGCTGCCGAGATAATGGAGATAATGTCGGGCGAGCTCGACGTGCTCCTCCCCGGCGCGAAAGAGTGGAAGACGATCAAGGGCCCCGCGTCCTTCGACGTTCCCGCCAACTCGAAGTTCACCATGAAGGTCAGGACGGTCAGCGACTACTGCTGCTCGTTCGTCAGCTAGAGCTTGTTTTGAAGACGTAAAAAACCCCGCCACTGGCGGGGTTTTTTTATTGCCGTGTTGATTGATACCTTGCAAAAGGCAGGTTGTGTAGGGTGTGTTAGCCGCGAAGCGGCGTAACGCACCACTTCCCCGGCGTCATTCCCGCGAAAGCGGGAAACCAGTGACTTTTGCGTGCTTCGCACGTTTACAGTTATGTAGGATGGGCTTTAGCCCATCGGGCTATGGTTGCGGGGCTCTGCCCCGCTCCCCTTGTCACTTCTTTTAGAAAGAAGTGGGGCCGGGAGTGGGGCGGCCAGCCCCACAAGTTGCAAATATCCTTCATTGTCATTGTTGGGTATCGCTTCGCTCCACCCAACCTACGGGCTATGACTTTTTAAGCATAAAACTTGTTGGAGTGGCACAACTTATTGTGCTTTTTTTTATATTGTTTTTGCGCAAATTATAATTAGATTGCGTTGAAATGTGGCATTTCTTGAATTTTAATCCGCTCCCGCAAGGGCAAAGCTCATTTCTTCCAAGGCAATTTTTTTCTATTGGTATTTTTGCAAATTCTACTTTTTTGTTAGTGTCAATTTCGATATTAGCATCATTTTTAAACTCTGGGTAAACTTGAAACAAGCTGCTAAAGAGTTCATGAACTATCTGGCGAATACTTGCTAAATGCGGTGCGCCGATTGGTTTCTTATTTCCATTATCAATTACCCACCATTCCATAGAATTTTGTTTTACAAATTTTTCGTACTCACAATCAAGTCTTGGGTCTACATGCGCTCCGCCATCAGTATCGGCAATATTAAGAACAAGATTGCATCTTGTAAATACAGAATTTAGATTATCTCTTATAACCTGCTGATTCCACCAATTTTCAAATGACCTTAATAAATTGTTTTCTATTGGCAAATTATCTAACAGAGGATACGCATTTGCAGTCCCATCAGCTTTTATGCAAAAACCAGTAAGGCCCTCAATAGGTCCACTTATGTTTGGCGTAAAATGATATTTATAGGTATCTCTATACAAATATGAATTTTTGATTCCAAGTTGCCGAAGAAGCGAACTCGAATTTTTTGTATCATGAAAAAGAATCCTTAGTGCCACAGCCATGCGTTTAGATTCCTCTTCAAAACCTTCGTCGAACGCTTTCGCTGACCTATGAATAAAAGACAATTGTTCCTTCAAATGTTCATAAAGTGAGTCTTTATTGATTTTTATTTTCATGAATATACTTAATCCTATGCCGCCACTTCCGACAACCCCGCCGTCAATCTTACAGATACAAGATCAGTTACCCCAGGTTCCGTCATAGTAACTCCGTAGAGGTGCGCGGCGGCCTCCATGGTGATCTTGTTGTGGGTGACGACCATGAACTGGGTCGCCCCGGCCATCTGGCGCAGCATGTCAGTGAAGCGCTCGACGTTGGGGTCGTCAAGCGGCGCGTCAACCTCGTCGAGGATGCAGAAGGGGCTCGGCTTGACGAGGAAGAGGGAGAATATGAGGGCGACCGCCGTGAGGGCCTTTTCGCCGCCTGAAAGGAGGCTGAGGTTCTGCGGGCGCTTGCCGGGGGGCTGGACGTTTATGTCGATGCCGGTTTCGAGGAGGTCTTCGGGGTTGGTGAGGAAAAGCTCGGCGTTGCCGCCCCGGAAAAGGGTCGGGAAAACCTCCTGGAATTTTTCGTTGACGGCGTTGAAGGTCTCGTCGAAGCGCTCGCGCGAGATCCTGTTTATCCGCTGAATGGCGCTCTTGAGCGATTCGAGCGACTGGTCGAGATCGGCTTTTTGCTTTTCGAGGAAGTCGAAGCGGGTCTTGCGGTCTTCGTACTCGGTGTCGGCAAGAAGGTTTATCTCGCCGAAGGATTTGAGCTTCTCGTTAAGGGCGATTATCTTTTCCTGCGCCTTCGCGGGGTCGAAATCCTCGGGAAGCTCTTCGTCGGAGGACATCCCGGCGTCCGCTCCCTCCTGGACTTCGGTGTGCTCGGAGAACTTCTCGCGCAGAGCCCCGGCCTGAATTTCCAGCTCGCGCAGTCCGAACTGCGCGGTGGTGAGGGCTTCTTTCTTTATCTCGGCGCTTCTTCTGGCCTCTGAGGCGGCGCGTTCCTGTTCGCCGACCGCCCCGCGCTCCTCGCCGAGGTTTTCCATTATCTCGGAAAAGGATTCCTCGCGCCTCCCGAGTTCTCTTTCAAGCTCTTCGCGCTCGATCTTTACCTTCTGGAGTTCGGCCAGTCTCTCTTCGCGTTCTTTTTCGAGGTTCTGCGCCTCCAGCTTCAGCCTTTTGGCGCGCTCGGCGAAGTTCGTCCGCTGCTGGCCGAGGGTGCGCACCTGCTCGCCGATGCCGGTCTTCCTTCCCCTGTCGGCGGCGGTGCGCACTTTGGCCTCGGAAAGCGCCTGCTGCGCCCTGTCCTGCTCTATCTGGGCGTCTTCCTGCGCGGTTTTCAGCTCGTGAAGCTCTTCGTCGACGCGCTCCTGCTCCATGAGGAGGTTCTGGCGGGATTCCTCCATCTCCTCCATCTGCTCCGTGAGGCGTGAAAGCTCCCTCTCGACGTTGTCGCGCTCGAATTCGAGCGCCTCGTAACGCTCCGCGAGGCGGGTCTTGCGCTCGGAGTTGATGTCCATGTTCTTTTTGGCGTCGGCGACCTTCAGTTCGTGGCGGTGCGCCTCTTCCTTTATGAAATTTATCCGCGCCTCAAGCTCCCGGTGGCGGGTTCTGGCCTCTTCGTAGCTCTCCTCCGCCTCTTCGAGGGCGGCTTTCTGCCGCGATACCAGGTCGGAAAGCTCGCGAATCTCGCGATTGCGTTTCAGCAGCCCCGCGTTCTCGACGCTGGAGACGCCGCCGCTGACCACGCCCTCGGGGGAGACGGTTTCGCCTTCGAGGGTGACGAAGGTGGCGTTTGAAGCGCCGGAGCGCCAGAGTTCGAGGGCGTTTTCGAGGCGCTCGACGACGTAGAAGGAGCCGAGGAGGGCGCGGGCGAGCCTGTCGCTGCCCGGCTCTATCCTCACGAGGTCCACCAGCGGGCCGTGGGCCCAAGGTTCCTTCACCTCGGGCATCTTTACAGCCTTGAGGTCGCGCGCATCTACGGGTGCGAAGGAGGACCTGCCCGCCTTCGCTCCTTTCAGGTAATCCACCGCCTCGAAGGCCTGGAGGGAATCGGCGACGACGACGTACTGGAGCCTCTCGCCGAGGGCGGCTTCCAGCGCGGCCTCGTAGCGGCCGGGGACGGAGATAGCGTCGGCCATGACGCCGCGCACCCCGAAGAGCTTCTTCTCCCTCGCGTGGCGGAGGTAGGCCTTGACCCCCTCGCCGTAAATGTCGAGGTTGTCCTTGAGGCTGGAGAGGGCTTCAAGCTGCGATTCTGCCGCCCCGAGCTCGCGCCTCGTCGTCTCGACGCGCTTTTGGAGGTTGTCGCGGTGAAGGACGGCGTCTTCCAAGTCCTCCGCTACCGTCTCCCTCTCCTCCAGCGCGTTTTCGTGGGCGTTTTTGGCGGTGTGAAGCTCTTTTTTGTGGGATTCGGCCTCGGCGCTGACCTCGTCAATCTTGCCGGAGAGGTCTTCCATATCCCTTTCGATGTCGCCGAGCCTTCTTTGCGCCTCGCGCTCGCGCCGCTGGGCGTGGTCGAGGTTTGTCGCGAGGGTTGAGAGCCTGGAGGAGACGGCGAAGAGGTCGCGCTTCTTCTCCTCGATGGCGTGCTCCGCCTTCCGTTTGGCTTCGTGGGTCTTCGACTGCGCCTCCATAAGCTCGACAAGGGCGTCTTCGTCGGCCTCTATGCGGGCGGAGAGGCGCTGAAACTCTTCGTCAAGGGCGTTCATCTCCTCAAGGACGGAGGCGGACTGGCGTTCGAGGTTCTTTGACTCCTCCTCCGCGCCCCGGCTGCGCTCGGCGAGGCCGCCGGTCTCTTTTTCGAGGAAACCCGACCGGCTTTCGCGCTCGGAAATCTGCCCCTTGAGGGAGTAGATGATGCGCTGGCAGTCCTCGTGCTTCTTCGATTTTTCGAGGAGGGAGAGGCGGAGGGCTTCGAGCTCCAGAGAGAGGCGGTCGGCTTCGACCCGCGCCGCGGCAAGCGCCTCGTCGGCGAGCTTGACCTCGTCCGCCGCCGCCGCCAGCTTTTCCGCGAGCGCCCGCCAGCCGTGAATCATCGACTGGCGCTCCAGCCCGCGCTTTTCGGAGCGAAGCTCCTTGAAGGCTCTGGCCCTCCCCGCCTGCCGCTTCAAACTCCCCATCTCCCTGCCGACCTCGGTCATTATGTCGGTGAGGCGCTCAAGGTTCTCGGAGGTGTGGCGCATCTTGACGAGGGCTTCGTCGCGGCGGGCGCGGTACTTGGAGAGCCCGGCGGCCTCCTCGATGAGGTAGCGGCGCTCGACCGGCTTGGAGGAGAGGATAGCGTCTATGCGCCCCTGCTCGACGATCGAGTAGGCGCGCTTTCCGAGCCCGGTGTCGAGGAAGAGTTCGGTGATGTCGCGGAGCCTGCAGGGGGTCTTGTTTATGAAGTATTCGGACTCGCCGTTTCTGTCGAGTCTTCTGGTGACGGCGATCTCGTGGTAATTGCCGAACTTTTCGGGGAGGCACCCCTCCACGTCGGTGAGGGTCAGGGTGACTTCGGCGTAAGAGAGAGGCTTTCGGGATTCGCAGCCGGAGAAGATTATGTCGCCCATCGCCTCGCCGCGAAGCCCCTTGGCGGACTTTTCGCCCATCACCCAGCGCATAGCGTCGATGATGTTCGACTTGCCGCAGCCGTTCGGCCCGACGACGGAGGTTATACCCTCGTGGAAGAGAATCTCGGTGGGTTTTGGAAAGGTTTTGAAACCGAAGATTTCAAGTTTCTTTATCTTCATGGCCCGTCCCGAAAAGCTTGGCGGGGCTGATGCAGGAAGGAATCAAGCGATGGGCTAAAGCCCATCCTACACTTTGCCGCCGGTTTTTAATCCTTCAGAGGGGTAATTCTAGCCGAGGAAGGGTGGGGTGTAAAGGGCAAACGCACTAGGGAAAGTGGTTTTTTTATTTGCCGGGCACTAGATATTGTGGATTATCTTTTCCTCGGTAGCGTTCGAGAATCTCAGGCGGAAGCAGTAAAAACTTTAACCGCAAGGGGAGATTTGTGTATCATGAGCACATGATCGGCAGAAAATATTCGACGGCGCTTCCCGCGCTCCTCCTCTCTCTGCTCGTGCTCGCCGTCTATTGGCAAACGACGGGGTTTGGATTCGTCAACATCGACGACGGCGCTTATGTGTTCCAAAACCCCCTTGTAACCGGCGGACTTGCTTGGGGGGGCGTCAAGGTGGCGTTCTCGCATTTTCAGCAGCAGTACTGGATTCCAGTCACTTGGCTCTCCTACATGGCCGACGCGAGTTTTTTCGGCAATGATGCAGGAGCGTTTCACCGCACCAACGCAATACTTCACCTTCTCAACGTCCTCCTAGTCTTCTGGCTCTTTCGCTCGGCCACCGGCTCGAACTGGAAGAGCTTTTTCGCCGCCGCGCTTTTCGGCCTCCACCCGCTACGCGCCGAGTCTGTGGCATGGGTGACCGAGCGAAAAGACGTGCTGGCGGGTTTTTTCTTTCTGCTGGCTTGCCTCGGCCACGTCAGCTACGCGAAGACCGGGAAGCGGCTCTGGCTAGCGGCGGTCGCGGTTTTGACTCTTCTGGGCCTGATGTCGAAGCCGGTAGTGGTGGTTCTGCCCGCCGCGCTTCTGCTTCTGGACTTCTGGCCGCTGGGACGCATCCCGAAAGGAAAATTCAGAGAGAATCTCCCCGTCTGGCGAACTCTTCTTCTCGAAAAAGCCCACCTATTCGCCTTCTCGGCGGTTTTCGCGGTCGTAACGATAAAGGCGCAGCAAATCGAAGGCGGCGAGTTGGGGCAAAGGACCGGGTTAAGCGGAATATTAAACGCCGCCGTAAATTACCTCGCCTACCTTTACGAAACCTTCTGGCCCGCAGGCCTCTACCTGCGGGGTGAGGAATACAACGTAACTGCAGACGCGGTGCTCGGGCTTATCTGTCTCGCGGCGATTGCGCTGATTTCTTTTCCGGCCTGGAGGTTTCGCGAAAAATCCCCCGAGATCGCCTTCGGCTGGTTCTGGTATCTCCTAGTCCTCTTGCCAGGAAGCGGAATCGTCAAAACCGGCGTCAACTCCTTCGCAGACCGCTTTACCTACGTGCCGCACGTCGGGCTGATGGCCGGGATAGTCTGGGCAGCGGCGCGTCTTTACGAGCGTTTCGCCGAAGACCGAAGGCCGCTCGCCATCTTCGGGGCGGTTCTGCTGTCCCTTCTCGCCGCGCGCAGCTATCCTCAGGTCTCCCTCTGGAAGGACACCTCCACCCTCTTCGGACGCACAGACAAGATCACCGGCGGGAAAAGCCCGGCGGCGAAAAAGTATCTCGGCATAGCCAGCTTTTACGCCCAGGACTACCGCGCGGCCTACGACTACTGCGGTCAGGCGCTCGCGCTCGACCCGAATTTCCCGAGGGCCAGCGGTTACAGGGGACTTGCCGTCGCCATGCTGGAAAACTACGCCGAAGCGGCTGCGCTTTTGAAGAGGGAACTCTCCATAAACCCCAATGACTACGACTTCAACGACCGGCTCGCCGGGGTTCTTCTTCTTGCAGGCGACAAGCCCGGCGCGGCGAAAAAGGCGCTTGAAAACGCCTCTCGCTGGCCCGGTGGCCAAGATCGAGTAGTCATAAAAGCTTTGGGCGGCGAATTCAAGGCCAACATGATTGCCGGAACCGGCCTCGCTGAGAAAAAACAGTACGCCGAGGCCGCCAAATACTTCCGTGAAGCCCTCCGCATTTCTCCCAACGATCCAAACGCCCGCGCCAGTCTCGCGAGCGTTATCCAAAAAATGTGAAAAGAAAGGGGCCGGTCCGCCCGGCCCCTTTTGGGACTTGGTTATTGGTCCTGCCAGAGGGTGCCAGCAACCCAGTCATGTGAACCGTTGGCTGATCTGTAGAAGCCTCCGCTAATAGAAGATACAAGACCCCTTGCGAAGTTGTGTTCACCTCCACTTATGGAGGAATAATCAGCTTCTGCACGATTTACAGCTCCACCGCTTACGGATGAGGAATATCCAAGCGCATAATTTTGCTGGCCCCCGGATACGGCCGAGGCCCAAGCTTCTGCTATGTTGTTCTGCCCTCCGGTTACGCTCGAATAAGCGCCGTTGGCTCTGTTGTTATAGCCTCCGCTTAGGCTGGAGAGGTTTCCATTGGCTTCATTGAGAATACCACCTGATACGCTCGATCTTGCCCCGGCGGCGGTATTTTCTTCCCCTCCAGAAATGCTTGCAAAAGCTGCCTGAAGTGAATTGTCGTACCCGGCCACAAATCCTGCGTTATTTGTAAATCCGTGCTCAGAACCGACTACTAGATTGTGAGAACCGGTGCGGAGATGCCCGAAAAGCAAGTTTTCGTTGTAACCGACAATCAGGTTGCCTAAACCGGTTATCGGATTCTCATCGGTGTACCCCGATCCGCTTCTTACATGCACATTCGCCCCGGTGAAGATGACGTGGGGTCCGGCGAGGTCGTTGATGGTGTTTGTGTCGATGCTGACGTAGTTGCCTAGCTCGAAAACGGGGTCCGCTCCGAGCTGGTTGATTTGGCTTTGAAGGCTGGTGTTGGTGGCTTGAAGATTGGCGACATCGCTCGCTAACGCGTCGATCTGGGTCTGCTTGTTGTTGACTTGGGTTTGGAGGCTCGCGTTTTCCGTCTGGAGGGCCGCGACTGCGCTCGCGAGGGCCGTGTTTTGCGTTTGCAGGTTCGCAAGCGCGCTTTCCACTGCGGCGATTCTCGCCTCTACGTCAGAGCCAAGTTTGGCGTTTGTTACCGCGCCCGAAGCGAGGTCGGCGGTCATTACCTGGCCGTCTACGATGTCGGAGGAGTAGATGCTTTGCGCCGCCAACGCGGGCGCGCTTTGCAGGGCATGCGCCGAGCGACCAAATTGCGAGACTGATTCCGAGTCGTGCTTTCATCTTCACTCCCTCTTGAGTTACCGGGTTGCCCCGATGGTTGAAAGCCTGACGGATTTATCAGGCAGACTAACCGGAAGTAACCAAACCGCCTCCTCGATGCGGGAGGCGAAACAAAGCGGAAATGAGCGACTTTTACGGGAGAGTTTTCCTGCGGCGGCGGGGTGGGCCTTATCGAGTTTTGCCGCCGTGAATCCCCCCATCAAAACGTGACGATTTTTGCATACTCTTTTTGAGGACGTTTTTCCAGCGGAAAGAACGTTTTTTTGAAATTTAGCGGATTTACCGTATTTTCTTCCCGCTTTTGAATATCTCCATCCACATTTCGGCGTCTTTCGCGGACGGGTCGGGCTTTTCCTTCTTAGGAGACATGTTTTTCGGGCGTGTAAGGGTCTCCCAGAAACGCTCGGAGGGGCATGTCTGCGCCCCCCTCGCCTTCGCCCTTGCGGCCAGCCCGAGGTCGGAGGTTACTACGGTGACGGTGTGGGGAGCCTTGGCCGCGTCGAGCCTTTTTATTATCTCCTCGTCGGCGCTGAGTCCGGAGGGTGTGTAGAAGACGGCTACCGAGCCGGACTTTTCCCCCCTGTTTCCCCCTGGGCGGTTGCCGTCGAAGATGACGACGACCGCCTCTCCCTTGTGGGATTTTACAGCGCCTATGCGCCGGAGCAGTTCTTCCCTGCTCGCCTCTTCCTCGTCGAGGGAGAGCCTGCGGGAACGCCCGATAAGGTTGTGTCCATCGACCAGAATCATGGAGGATCACCCCTCTTTTGCTTTTTCCAGCGCCCTTCTGAACCCCGGCAGGCTGCCGGTGACGGTCTGCCGCGAGGAGCAGTAGGCCAGCCGGAAGTGGCCCGGCCCCATGAAACCCGTTCCGGGGACGGCGAGGATGTTTTCATCGAGGAGAAGTTTGCAGAAGGCCACGTCGTCCGGAATCGGGGATTTGGGGAAAAGGTAGAAAGCCCCCTCGGGCTTCCGGCACTCGTAGCCCGCGCCTGCAAGTCCTTCGAGGAGAAGGTCGCGGTTTTCGCGGTAGAAATCCACCTCCACCTTTTCGTCGAGAAGGCGCGCCACCGCCCGCTGGGCGAGCGCGGGGGCGTTGACGAAGCCGAGAATGCGCGTGGTCATGATAATCGCGCCGGTGAGGAGGGGGAGGTTGTCCACGCGGGGATTCACCGCTATGTAGCCTATACGCTCACCGGCGAGGCTCAGGGTCTTGGAGAAGGAGGAACAGATGACGGCGTTTTTGAAGAGCGGGAAGATGGCGGGAACCTCTACCCCGTCGAAAATTACCGCCCGGTAGGGCTCGTCGGCGATGAGGAATATCTCGCGCCCGTATTCCGCGCTCTTTTTCTCGATCAGGCGGGAGAGGGCGCGAAGGTTCTCCTCCGAATAGACCTTTCCGGTGGGATTGTTCGGGGAGTTTATGAGGACCGCCCGCGTCTTCGGCGAGAACTCGGCCTCGATCGTCGCGATTATCATGTCGAAGCTGGGGGTCGTGGCCGCCTGCCGTATCACCGCCTGATGGTTGGCCGCGTAAAAAACGTATTCGACGAAGAAGGGCTTCGGGACGATTATCTCGTCGCCCGGATCGATAATCGCGCGAAAGACCGCGTTCAGCGCCCCTCCCGCCCCGACCGACATTATTATCGAATCGCCCTTTACCTCGGTATCCTGCTCCACGCTCACCCGGAGGGCCACGGCCTCGCGTACGTCCTGGAAACCCGCGTTCGGCATATAGCCGTGAAGGCCGGGGGTGCGGTCGCCTGCAAGTTCGGCCAGAGTCCGGTAAAAGGCCTCCGGCGGCGGCAGGTTCGGATTCCCGATTGAGAAATCGAAGACGTTCTCCTCCCCTTTGCAGGCCTTGAGCTTCGCCCCCTCCTCAAACATCTTCCGTATCCAGGAAGATTTCTGCATCGCTTCGGCAATACCTGACGCTATGAGCATAATTCACCCCTGAAGTAAATTCCTAAGGTTTTACGGAGTTTACTTCAAGGAACGGAGAGGGACAAGAGAGGGATTTAACCTTAAAAACGCACAAAGCCCGGCTATTGACAAAAAGTGCCATCTTGCTAAAGTAAAAGAAACTTCAATTTTTCGGACTGTTTTTTTCTGTGCCACGAACCTTTTTTAAACGAAACCCGCAGGAACAAACGAAAAGAGCCCGCATGAAAGGCACGAAAATACTGCTCCTGGCCGTGTTCGCGCTGCCGTTGCTTCTCGCAGGATGCGAGGTCCTGGTGGGAGGCATACTCCAAGGGTATTCCGCCAACCCCGAAGAGTACGTCTCCTTGCCTCCTGTCGACGAGATGCAAAAAGATGGGGAAAAATACACTCTTCCGAAGTCTCCCGCCCCCGGCAAGGCTATGATCTACGTGGTTCGTCCTTACTCGGGCGGCGGCGGATACATCTTTAACGTTTTCGTCGATGACAAGGAACCTGCCTCTGAGATGGGGTATACAAGAGGCGGACAGTACATCTGTTTCAATCTCGAACCCGGGAAACACCTGATTTTGTCCAGCGCAGGAAACTGGGCCGAGATGGAGGTTAACGCGAAAACCGGCGAAATAATTTACGTAAGGCAGCGCCCGAGGACGGGCTACCTCCCCGAACTTTACTGGAACGAACTAAGCCTTGTCAGCGAATGCGAAGGAAAATACCTCGTAAGGAGGCTCGAACCCGGCGTCCTAAAACATGCTGACAAGCCGGAAACGAAGTAACAACCCATGCAAACTCCTATTTTTGGACCGCTCCGAAGGAAAACGCGGGGGCTACCCGCCACATGAAAAGTCTAAGGATACTTCTCCTGGCCGTGTTTGCTCTGTCACTCCTCTTCGAGGGGTGCGCCTCCTTCGCCGAGATGCAAAAAGACGGGGACACGCTCCCGAAATCCATCGAGCAAGGCAAGGCTCTGGTCTACGTGGTCCGCCCTAACCCCCACCCCTTACTCCTTGTAATAATGCCCTTCTTGCTTATAGCGACGCCCACCATGGTATTTGTCGACGACCATAACCCCTCGTCCCTGATGGGTATTACAAACGGCAGTGATTACATCTACTTTGGCCTGGAACCCGGGAAACACCTGATTTTCTCCAGCTCGGACCGCTGGCTAGTAGAACTGGAGGTTAACGCAGTGGCAGGTGAAATCATCTACATAAAACAGGATCAGTTTATGCTGATCTGGAGTCAGAGAAACTATCTGAGCGTCATAAACAAATACGAAGGTAAATACCATGTAAAGAGGCTTGCACCCGGCGTCATCATGCAGTCCGACAAACCGAAGAAGGAATAACGGCGGGCCTTCTCTCTACCGCCAGAGGCTCTCAATAAAGCACCCTGCGGCCGCGCCGCCCCCGGAGAGCCGGGAATAGACCGAGATTGTGACCGTCTCGCTGTCGGTCAAGTCGCCGTCGGAGGAGACGAAGATCACGCTGAAGGCGCCTTCCTGACTGTCGCCGGGAGTCCAGTAGAACTCCCCTTCCTCGAAGACGGCTCCGGCGGGAAGGCTGGTTGCGCCGTAGGTTACCGCGTCGCCGTCCGGGTCGGCGGCGGTAACCGTAAGCGACAGGGGGCTCCCCACGGTGACGCTCTGATTGCCGATGGAAGTTAGTATCGGCGGCCTGTTGACGTTGCCCACGGTGATTGTCACCTCTTCCCCGTCGGTAAGGGGCGTAACGGCGTCGTTGTCGCGGACGGTGAAAGTGACCCTGTAGTTGCCGGTGTCGGTAAAGCCCGGAAGCCAGTTGAAGATTCCCGTATCCGCGCCCAGTGTCGCCCCCGGCGGGAGGTTTACGGCGGAAAAGGTCAGCGCGTCGCCGTCCGGGTCGGTGGCGGAAAGGACAATTTCCAGCGGTTCGTTTTCGTTTACCTGCTTCGGGCCGATGGGTGAGAGAACGGGGGGAGGGTTGACTTCCCCGACCGTGATTACGATGGTCTCGCTGTCCTGCGCGGGGGGAAAGCCGCCGTCGGTGGCTGTCAGCGTTATCGGATAGCTCCCCGCCTGACCGTAGTCCGGAGTCCATGCCAGCAGTTGGCCCGCGAGCGCGGCATTCGCCGGGAGTAAAGAGGCAGAGTAGTTGACAACGTCGGAATCGGGGTCCGAGGCTGTCAAAACCAGTTCGAGGGTTTCAAATTCCTTTATCGAGCGGTTGCCGATCTTCGAGAGCACAGGAGGGCGGTTGACGCCTCCCACGCTTATGTTCACCTCGCCGGTGTCCGATTTCGGAGGAACCCCGCTGTCGGTCGCGGTTATGGTAACGAGATAGTTTCCTTCTCCCGCCGCGGTCCACCCAAAGGCGCCCGTGGCGTTGTCGAAGGAAGCCCCTACCGGCTTGTTGCCCATCTGGTAAGTGACGAGGCCCCCTTCGGGGTCGATCGCCGAAACGGTAAAGGAGACGTTTTGCCCCGCCTCCGCCGCCTGATCGGCAAGGGGACTCAGCTCTGGCGGGCGGTTGACGTTGCTTCCGACCGTTATGACAACCTCTTCGCTGTCACCGAGGTTAGGCGAGCCGCCGTCGCTGACCCCGAAGATTACCTTATAGTCGTTCCCGCTCATCTCCTCGCCCGGCGTCCAGGCGAACTCCCCGGTCGCGGCGTTAAAGAGCGCGCCCGCCGGGAGGGAGGAAAAATAAAAAGTTACCGAATCGCCGTCGGGATCGTCGGCGGTC
The DNA here is from genome assembly GCA_004322275.1 of bacterium. Lineage (NCBI taxonomy): Bacteria > bacterium. The sequence goes on along the minus strand of SCTA01000004.1, from coordinate 21,145 downwards.
ACCGTAAAACTCAGGGTCTCTCCGGCGTTGACGGCCTTGTTGCGAATATCGGTCAGCACCGGCGCGCGGTTCACGTTGACTACAGTGACCGTCACCTCTTCATTATCGCCAAGAGCGCCGTCGGACGCCGCAAAGGTCACCGTGTGAGAGCCCTCCTGATCGAAGCCGGGCGTCCAGTCGAAGGTCTTCGACGTGGGGTTGAAATTCGCGCCCTGCGGCAGTCCGGTGGCGCTGTAAACGAGCGCGTCGCCGTCCGCATCGACGGCGCTTAGCGTGAAAGCAAGTCCCTCGCCCTCGTTTAAGCTCCTGCTTCCGATAGCCGTGAGCACGGGCGCGCGGTTGACGTTCAATACGGTAATCGTCACGGACTCGCTGGCTGAGAGACTGCCGTCGGTCACAGCGAAGGTCACGTCGTAAGTACCCGACCGGTCGAACCCCGGCGTCCAGCCGAAAGCGCCGGTGGCGACGTTGAGAGTGGCCCCTGCGGGCAGTTCCCCGGCGCTGTAGGCAAGCGCGTCTCCATCAGGATCGGCCGCTTCAACCCCGATGGCGAGCGTTTCGTTCTCGTTTACGGTTCTGCCTCCGATTGGCTCAAGGATGGGCGGCCTGTTTACGTTGTTTACGGTTATGGTGACTGTTTCACTGTCACTTTGCCCGACATTCGCTCCCCTGTCGTTGACGGTGAAGGTTACGCTGTAACTGCCGGACTGAGCGTAGCCGGGAGTCCAGGCGAATTCTCCGCTCAGCGCGTCAAGCGTTGCCCCGGAGGGAAGGCCGGCGGCGCTGTAAGTCAGAGTGTCGCCGTCGGGGTCGGCCGCCAGGACCGTGAATCCCAGAAGTTCGCCCTCGTTGACGGTTCTGTCGCCTATGGAGCCCAGAACCGGCGGATCGTTGTTCACAACCAGGGTGATGGTCTCGCTGGAGCTTTGCCCGTAAGGCAGTCCGTTGTCCGCAGCGGTGAAGGTGATGCTGTAAACGCCGGACTGGGCGAGAGTGGGAGTCCAGCGAAAATAACCGCTGACGCCATCGAAGAGTGCGCCGGAAGGCAAGGCTGAGGCGCTGTACGTCAAAGCGCCGTTTTCCGGGTCCACGGCGGATACCGTGAACTCCAGCAATTCGTTGACGCCCACCTGCCTGTCGCCGATGGGGGACAGCAGCGGGGCGGAGTTATTCCTGTATAAAACGGCCGACATCGTTGTAGACGGGGCGGAAACGGATACCAGTCCCCTGTCTACCGGCCGGGAGTCGTACAATCTGGCGGCGGGAGAGGTTTCGTAGGTAAATCTGTCGTTGTTGCCGGTGAAAAACAGATTCGTATAGTGTCCGTCGCAGAGCGGGCCATAATCTCCCGAGGGCGAGCAGACGTTGCTTTTCGCCTCCACCGCCATTACCCCCTGATGGGGTCCTGCACTGCTGTCGTTGCTGCCGACCGCGGTGTCCACATGCAGGACAAGGAGTCCGGAGGTGCCGCTGGAGCCGTAGAATATGCTCGCGTCCCACCCCGATTCATACCTGTTCTCGGCGAGGAAGTACTCCTTTGAAGAGAGCGCCTCGTCCACGAGCTTGACCACGTTGTCCCGCTGATCGAGCGACCTTGGAAAGGTAAGGGTCTCACCGTTTGAACCCGGTTCGTACGGAACCGTCCAGCCGAGGTAATACCTCGACCACGCATCCAGACCGGCAGGGGTCTCGCCTGAACTCTCGCCGGAGACAAAGCCCCAGGCCCCTCCCGCCATCAGCGAGAATATTCCCAGCCCCTCGTTCGCGTAGGACGTGTCGTAAAGGTCGGGCAGTCCGCAGATGGAGTGTCCCATCTCATGGGTCATCACTCCCATCGTCATCTGCCGGCCGTCGTTGAAGAGCTCGCCGTTCATCGCCCACTGGGAGATTGTCTTTCCGGCCACGTAGATATCCCCGCTCCAGGCGTGAGCCCAGATACCGGGCGATGCGGGACCGGTAGCACTTTCGTAACCGGCGACTATGAAGTAAACGTTCAGTTCACCGGTTCCCAGATAACCGTCTCCGTCAAGATCGTAGGAGGGGAAATTCACGTAACCCGACGCCGCCGAAAGGGCGCTCGTTATCCAGGCCGTCTCGACGTCGTAATTAAAGTTGTCCTTGCTGTTCGGGTGCGCCTGCGACAGGGTTACCGCTACGATGCCTTTGGGCTTGCCCGGCTGGGTGTGGTTAACTGGATTAAAAGTTATCATTCCGGCGGAGTTGTCTTTGTAGAAATTGGAGAGGGACTTCGCTCCCGGGGTTGTGTTGAAGATGATCGAATTCCAGCTGTCCGGGGTAGTGACAAAAGATTTGTTTGAAAAATTCACCATCACCACCAGAAGGTTTTGGGTGCCGGTCAGCGGAACCTCCAGCGGATCCCAGGGGTTATAACCCGAAGAAGGCGCCGCCGCTCCGGCGAAGCCCTGGGCTGGCTTTGCCCCGGGAAGAGTCGCCGCCCGGCCCCTGGAGCTTTTTTTGTATACTTCGGCGCGCCTGTTTTCGAGCAGCTTCTTTAGCCTGTCGTATTTCTCAGTGTTGAATCCGGGCTTCTGGTGCTTTTGCAGGGTTTGGGGAGGCTTTTCGGCCGGAGTGACGACTATTCCCGAGGGTTCGATATCGCCGGAAGATCCGGTCCGGCCGTATTCCCAAAACTTTGTCCGGTCGTTTTTAATTACCGTGTAACCTTCTTCGGTCTCGGTCCACGCCCGAAATTCGTCGCCCCTGACCCGTATCTTCAGGACGGAGCCGTCAGGCTGCCCGACGGTTACCGGCTGCGGCATTGCGGGGGCGGCGAAGAGGAATCCGGGGAGCAGAAGAGCCCCTATAACCAGAGAGACGAGCACAAACCCGTACCCGTCAAAACGATGCTTTTTTACCGTCGTTTTATCAGCTATGTTCACTAACCGCCCTTTCAGGGAAAACCATATGTAAACGCCGCCGGGTCCCGCTGGGGGAGTCCGGAGATTATTTCGGAATTTGTAAAATTCTACCTGAAAACAATAACAACACCTTGCATATACTGCAATCAAACCACCGGGTAACAAAAAAGCACAGAGTTTTTCTCGGGGCGATGTATCATTTCTTGCAAAAGGGCCAGCCGGGGCGACAATTGTGGGGCTGGCTTTAACCGCGAAAGCGCGGCGCACGATTTTTGGGAATCTGAAAAATGGCTGAAATCACGTCTTTTCCGGACTTTTGCGAGGTTTCTCTCGATTACCGCGAGCAGGTCGCCGGTGTTCTGGGAAAAATGAACCGCCCCATTTCGGAGATGACCTTCTCCAACCTCTACCTCTTCCGCGATACTCACGGCTACCGGCTCAGCAGGCGGGGGGATTTTCTCTTCGCGCTCGGGCGCGGGTACGACTCGGTTCCTTACGCCTTTCCGCCTTGGGGCGAAGGGAACTACGAGGAGGCCGTCGCGGCCCTTCTCGGCTACCTCCGGGAAACGGGTCGGCCCCGGATTCTCTTTCCGGTGCCGAAGGAAATGGCCGAGAGGCACTTTAGCGGCCCGCAGTGGAAGGTGCGAAGCGACAGGGACGAGGCCGACTACGTCTACCTGCGGGAGGATCTGGCTTCCTTGTCCGGCCCCCGGTATCACAAGAGAAAAAACAGGCTGGAAAAATTTCTGCGCGAGGAGGGGGCGGGCCTTGAGTACGCGGAATTTTCGGATGAGTACGTCCCCGAGTGCGTGGATATCGCAAAAAGCTGGTGCGACGAGTACTGCCCCGCGAAACGCCCCTCGGCGGCGCAGGAGACGGAGGCGGCGGTGGAGGCGCTCAGACACCGCGCCGAATTGGGCCTCACCGGAGCCGTCATAAAGCGGGAGGGCAAGGTGCTGGCCTACTGCCTCGGGGAACCCCTGAACGAGGAAACCTTCGTCGTGCAGTTTGAAAAGACCGCCCCCTCCCAGGCCGGACTGGCGCAGGTCCTGAACCGCGACTTTAGCCGAAACTCCCTTTCGGGGTACGAGTACGTCAACCGGGAGCAGGACCTCGGCGACACCGGCCTTCGCCAGGCGAAGGAGAGCTACCACCCGGTCTTCCTGGCGGAAAAATACGTCGTCTCCCCCGCTGGCGAACCCTAGTGGCTGTAAGTTGTCCTTGAGCTTGTCCCGTCGGTGGCGAAGGTCAGGTGGTAGTTCACGTCGGTCCGAAGCGCCGCCGGTTCCCCGCCGGGATTCGCCCCCTTCTTTTTCCATTTCTCCAGCGCGTCGAGGACCGGCTTGTGGGGATGATGGAAGTTAAAGGGCCGGATGTGGCAGCTTATTCCCACCGTGGCCTCGGGGGAGAGTCTGTCCAGCCAGGGGGTCTTTTTCCCCGAGAAGGCGCCGTTTTTAGAGCCGTGGTGCGGAACCTTGAAGAAGCGCGCGTTGGCCGGAATCTTTCCGGCTATCTTGTCCCAGACCTCCCCCTCGGCGTCTCCCGTCAGGATCGCCGAGACCTCGCCGAGGGTTATGGCGAGCACTATGGATTTATTGTTGAGGTTGTCGGTCTGATAACCGGCAGGGGGCCAGAGTATGTCCAGCGAGGCGTCGCCCAGATCCTCCAGCAGCGTCCCCTCGTCAACCGCCTGATGATTTCCGATGCGCCCCTTTCCCCCGTTCGCCTCCATGACGAGGGCGGTAAAGAAAGGTATGGCATCGGTTTCGGGCATTCTCGGGTACAAAAGGCGCTTCGCGCCGAAGCTCCTTACTATCCCCTTCAGCCCCTGCCCGTGGTCCGCGTGGCCGTGGGAGAGCATTATCCAGTCGAAGAGGGGTTCCTTCGTGGGGGTGGTTATCCCCCTTTTTTCAAAGTGGCGTTTAAGGAAGAGGAAGGAGGAGAGGCTCTCGCCGGTGTCGTTGGAATCGATGAGGGCGCAGTGGATTTTTCCGCTTTCGTCCTCCGATTCGATAAGGATGCTGTCGCCCCACCCCACGTCGATAAGGGTTATCCTAAGTTCGCTCATCTTCTCACCCCTTCCCCGGCGTCAACTCTTCGCGGCGCCTGAGCGTAAGTCCCTTTGCCTTCGCCTCGTAATATTTTCCCCTTGAGATCTCAAGTTCCTCTTTCCACCACTGGCGGAAGGACTCACTCTCCTCGGGGCTTGGCTCAACGGTTCCTTCATAGCGCAGACACTCTTTCAGATAGGCGTCGTCGCCGATGGAGCCGCGCCGGTGGGAATAAGCCAGCCTGAAAAGTTCCTGCGAAAGCCTGTAGACCGTCCCGGTCCTCTGCTTTTGGCCCGAAGCCGCCGAAACAAGGAGCGACGCGGGCAGCCAGAGGTCGTCCACGTCGATGTAAAAGCCGCTCGGCCCCTCGCCCTCCATGTATTCCACGGCTTTGAAGGTGCTGCGAATCTCCGCCGAGGTTTTGAAACGGTCCCCTCCGGGCGGCCCCAGTATGACTCCGCGCATCCCGACCATCAGGAAGCTCGGCGAGGGATGGGAGCCGCCGGATTCCGTCATGACGAACTCCCCGCCCGGCTCGTCGGAGGCTATGCAGAAGTAGTTGCACCGGGACATGGCGTGAAAGACCTTCTTGCCGGAGCCGTTTCCGGAGAGGCCCGGATCCCCCTTAAGGGATTCGAGCATGACGGGGACGCTTGCCGCGCCGCCTTTGGAGGCGAGGGTCATTTTGCGTCCGGGAAGCGTTTTGCGAGTCATGCGAACCTCCTTCTTGAATGCCTGAAATTTTCACCGTTATTTTCAGCCGGACAAGATCACCGGGAGGACGAGCAAAGCTCCCGGGCGTTTATGGTGAACCCGCACGGCTTTGACGAAGCGGCGCCGTAGTTGATGTCCAAAGGAGCGGTGCACCCGGCGTCTTCCAGAAGGGCATGGCTCCCGCCGCCGTCGCAGACCAGCACCACCGCGTAGCCGCCGGAGCGCGAAACCCTGAGCGTCTGTCCCCTGAACTCGTCGAGGATCCCGGGCTGATAAGTTTCGCATTGTTTAAGAAATTCCCCGTCGCCGAGCCAGCTGTAATCGGGCTTTTTCGCGCAGCGGTTGGCGATGGCGCTCAGTTTGGTGAGCGAGGAGGCCATCCTGTCGATGTTCACGTCGGCCTTCGAGGTGCAGCCGCAAAAACAAAAGGCGATAAAGGCGATCAGGGTTACGGCGGCAAGGTTTTTGTGCATGGTTCTCATAAGCTCTCATCCCTCCCAGAAGGCCACGGGGCCGTTTTCGGAGACTTTTCCGGTATCCAGATTCCAGTCCTGTATCAGGCTCGCGTACTCCTCCCCGCCCTCGAAAACCCCACGCGCTATTTCAAGCTGAACTTTTCGCGCGTTCAGGACCGCCTGATCGAAGATCTCGTCGTAGTGAAGGGGACGGGCTCCGCCGGGGGTCCGCATGCCGGTCAGGTAGCTGCTTTTTACCTGCAGCAGGGAGGGATACACCGCTCCCTGCTCCGAAAGCATGTGCTGGAAGATTTCGGGAAGATGGTCGCCCTCGTCGATGGCGTCTATGACAAGGCAGAAGCGCTCGTGCCATTTTTTAATCCCGGGCTTGTTGGCGGCGTATTCGGCGGGGTGAACTTCCTGGAGAAGAGAGGACCAGAATCTGTCGATGTTGGAGTAGATCGTCTTTCCTTTGCCGACGCAGCTTCTTATCCCGGTCTTGAGGTGCTCCCCCACCCCGCCGACCCTCATGCGCTGGAAGATGTAAACATCCTGATGCATCTCGCAGATGCGGTGGAGCTTGGGATGCTCCGCGTAAGTGCAGACGTTGATGTCGAGGACCGGATGGATGGTGACGTCGGCGACGACGTGGGAGGCGTAGCCGAAGAGCCACGCGAGGCATTTGAGCTGCGCGTCCCCCCTCATTTCCCGAAGAGCCCTGACCCCCGCGCGCACAATCCCCCCCGTGCGGGTGTAGTGCATCGCGTCGGCCCATCGTTTCGAGCTCTCCTCGAAGACCAGATAGGGGTAGTCGGGGCTGACCGAGCCGAGCTCGCAAAAGTTGAGAAACAAACCCGCCGCGTCCTTGGCCCTCTCGGGAAACCCGAGCTCGTCCAGCTTCCGCTGATCCAGGGACTGGTTGACCAGAGTCATGTGAGCGTACGCTCCGGGCATGGCGCCTCCTTTCCCCTTCTTTTTATTCCGGCTGTGTCACCTCTAATTATGACTAAAATAATTTAAATTTAATTTCTTTATGCGGTACAAGAATTTTTAAATTCCATGCGTGGTTTTTTATCACGCCTGGTGCTATCAATACAATGTGAAATCGAACTCAAGCTTGCGCGCCGACTATAAAAAAGCCGTGCTCGAATCCCTGAAATAAGAGTAATCCGTAGCGAGAGGGTGGAGCATCTCCCTTGTTTTTTATTTGGCTTTGGATTTTTTCGTCAGGCGAGGCGCCGCCGAGCAAGGACGCGAAGACAGTATCGTTTTATACGGCGAGCGTCCGGCGCAGGCGGCAACGATGCATTGCGGAAAAAGCCGAAGCCAAGACAACCGGGGCGGAAAGAGCGGGGCTACGCATTCAAGATTGCCGATTCCGGCGCAGGGTGTACGCTTAAACCCCATCGGGGTCTTCGGCCCGAACACCTTTTGCGCAAGGGAGCGGTTATGGGCTTTTCACTTTCCGTGGAGGAACTGGAGGTTCTCGACGCCTGGTGGCGTGCGGCCAATTACCTCTCCGTGGGTCAGATTTACCTTCTGGACAATCCCCTCCTTCGGGAGCCTCTGACGCTTTCGCACGTAAAGCCAAGGCTCCTGGGACACTGGGGGACCACTCCCGGCATAAACTTCCTTTACGCGCACCTCAACCGGATAATCATAAAACACGACGCCGAGCTCCTTTTCGTCGCGGGCCCCGGCCACGGCGCTCCGGGAGTCATCGCGAGCCTTTATCTGGAAGGAACTTACAGCGAATTTTACCCCTCCGTATCCCGCGACGCCGAGGGGATGAAAAAGCTCTTCACCCAATTCTCTTTCCCCGGCGGCATACCGAGCCACGCCGCCCCCGAGACCCCCGGCTCCATCCACGAGGGCGGTGAACTCGGCTACAGCCTTTCCCACGCCTTCGGAGCCGCCTTCGACAACCCCGAGCTCATCGTCGCCTGCGTCGTCGGCGACGGGGAGGCCGAAACCGGGCCGCTTGCCACCTCCTGGCACTCGAACAAGTTCCTTAACCCCTCTCGCGACGGGACGGTGCTCCCCATACTCCACCTGAACGGCTACAAGATAGCCAACCCCACCATTCTGGCGCGCATCGGCAAGAACGAGCTGAGATCCCTCTTCATCGGGTACGGCTACAAGCCCTACTTCGTCGAGGGAGACGACCCGGCGGCTATGCACAACCTTCTGGCCGGGACCCTCGAAGAGGTCTTCGCCGACATAAGGGGTATAAAACAGGCTGCGAAAAACGGCGTCACATCAAGGCCGCAGTGGCCGATGATAATATTCCGGACACCGAAGGGGTGGACCTGTCCGAAGGAGATCGACGGTAAAAAAGCCGAGGGATTCTGGCGCTCCCATCAGGTTCCGCTGACCGACCTCGCCACGAAGCCCGGTCACATCGGGATACTGGAAAAATGGCTGCGAAGCTACCGCCCGGAGGAACTTTTCGACGCCGGGGGAAAGCCGGTTGCGAAACTTGAAAAACTGATGCCGGAACCGGAGCGGCGGATGGGGATGAGCGCCCACGCGAACGGCGGAGAGCTGTTAAAGGAGCTGCGGCTCCCGGATTTCGAGAGGTACAAGGTCGAGGTCCCGTCTCCGGGGGCGTCCTCGGCCGAGGCGACGAAGGTTCTGGGCGGGTATCTTCGCGACGTGATGGCCCTGAACATGGAGCAGAAGAATTTCAGGGTCTTCGGCCCCGACGAGACGGCCTCCAACAGGCTCGACCCGGTTTTCGAGGTGACTGGCCGCGTCTGGATGGACGAAATACTCCCCGAGGACGAGAACCTCTCCCGCGAGGGGCGGGTGATGGAGATACTGAGCGAGCACACCTGTCAGGGGTGGCTCGAAGGCTACCTCCTCACCGGCAGGCACGGTTTTTTCTCCTGCTACGAGGCCTTCATTCACATCGTCGATTCGATGTTCAACCAGCACGCCAAGTGGCTTAAGGTCGCGTCGAAAGAAATCGAATGGCGGCGTCCGGTGGCCTCGCTGAACTACCTCCTCACCTCCCACGTCTGGCGGCAGGACCACAACGGCTTCTCTCATCAGGATCCCGGTTTCATAGACGTGGTGGTCAACAAGAAAGCCGACATAGTGCGCGTCTATTTTCCGCCCGACGCCAATACTCTCCTTTGCGTCGCCAACCACTGCCTCAACAGCCGCAACAGGATAAACGTGATAGTTGCCGGAAAACAGCCGAACCCCCAGTGGCTCGACATGGACGCGGCGCTGAAACACTGCTCGGCGGGCATCGGCATCTGGGAATGGGCAAGCAACGACAGGGACTTCGAGCCGGACGTGGTGATGGCTTGCGCCGGGGACGTGCCGACCATCGAAACCCTCGCCGCAGTCGAATTCCTGCGCGAAAATTTTCCCGGGCTGAAAATAAGGGTGGTTAACGTGGTGGACCTGATGGCCCTCCAGCCAAGCGAGGAGCACCCAAACGGCCTTAAGGACAAGGATTTCGACGCGCTCTTCACGAAGGACAAGCCGGTAATCTTCGCCTACCACGGCTACCCGTGGCTCATCCACCGCCTCACCTATCGGAGAACGAACCATCCCAACATCCACGTTCGCGGCTACAAGGAGGAGGGCAGCACGACAACCCCCTTCGACATGGCGGTCTGCAACGATCTCGACCGTTTTCACCTCGTGATGGACGTCATCGACCGCGTTCCAAAGCTGGGCTCCAAGGGCGTATACGCGGCGAAATCCCTCAGAGAAAAGCTGGTGGACCACAAGGAGTACATCTCAAAATACGGCGAAGACATGCCGGAAATAAGAAACTGGACCTGGAAAGGGTAACGACAGGAGCTCTAAAATGGGAAAACTCGAAGACCTCGCCTCACTAGGCCAATCAGCGTGGCTCGACTACATCGACAGGAATTTCGTCCTCTCCGGAGGGCTTTCGGAGCTGGTGAGTAAAGGGCTAAAGGGCGTCACCTCGAACCCCACGATCTTTGAAAACGCCATAGCCAAGAGCGATTATTACGACAAAGCTCTTGCCGAAGCCGTCAGGGGCGGAGCGAAGAGCCCCGCGGATCTTTACGAAGCACTCGTCTTCGAGGACATCCGGATGGCGGCGGACGCGCTCCTTCCGGTCTTTCGGGCCTCGAACGAGGTTGACGGCTTCGTCTGCCTCGAAGAAAACCCCGCCCTCGCCCATGACCGCGACAAGACGGTCGCAGAGGCCAAAAGGCTTTTCAAGGCCGTCGGGAGGCCGAACGTCCTCATCAAGGTTCCCGGCACCCCCGAGGGCATCGAAGCTTTCAGGACTCTGACCGCCGAGGGAGTGAACATAAACGTCACCCTCATCTTCTCTCTCGCCCAATACGAGGCGGTGGCCAACGCCTACGTCGAGGGGCTTCAAAAGCGCCAATACAAGGGAGGCGATCTGAGAAAGTCCTCCAGCGTGGCCTCGCTCTTCGTGAGCAGGCTGGACACCGCCATGGACCGGGAGCTTGAGAACGCCAGGCGGACCGATCTTCGGGGAAAGTTCGCCATCGACAGCGCCCGGCTCGCCTACAAGAGCTTCCAGGATATCTTCACCACCCCCCACTGCGAGAAGCTGGGAGAGGTCGGGGCTCACTACCAGAGGCTCCTCATCGCTTCGAGCGGAACGAAAAACCCCGCCTATCCCGACACCAAGTACGTGGACAATCTTATCGGGCCGTTGACGGTAAACACCATGCCGCTGGCCACCCTTAACGCCTTCATGGATCACGGCAAGGTTCTGCCCACCATCGAAAACGACGTGGACAAAGCCGCGGCGCGCAGAAGTGAGCTCGCGCGGGCAGGCATCGACATCGACGCGGTCACAGACAAACTTCTCGTGGACGGGCTGAAATTATTCCAGAATTCCTACGATTCGCTCCTGAAGGCGATAGAGGAAAAAGCGAAAAACCTGAAATGAAAACGCAAACCTTGATAATTCCGGCTGCTTCCGTCTATTCCCGCATTCGCGGGAGTGACGCCGTAAAGAGAACCTAGACCTTTTCCAACGCCCTCGATCTCCAGTCCAGCACGGCGGTGTGGGTAAACATCTTCGTGGCCAGCTCGGGGAAATCGCTGCGGATGACGTTCGCCGCGAAATCCGACAAAAAGAGGGATTTAAGCTCCGCCCTCGCCCTGTCCACCCCTATCTCGTCGTAGGGAACCGAGGCGAGGAGCAGGAAACCGTCGTCGGGCACCCTCCCCTCCTTCATGTTTGACTCTATTATCGAGGCGGCCTTGCGTATAGGGTCCGAGAGATCGGGGCTGTAAGGGCCGATGATGAGGGCGAGGTTCGGGGTATGGAGAAAGTCGAACCCCCGCCCGAGGCAGATCATCCACTCGCGGTGCTCTATGTCCAGCAGGCGGGGTGTTCGCCGCACCTTCTCTATATGGAGCATGTTACCGCGCAAAAGGGGCAAAATGTCCTCCAGCATCTGGTCGGGCATATCGGGAAAGAGCGAGGAGAGGCGCGGGGCGAGGGATTTGGCGTCCGCCGGTTTAAGGGCCGAGACGTCGAGCTTGCCGCCCTTGCAGCCATGAAGTATCAGCGCGTCCTCGTCGGTCTCGAAGCCGCAGACTATCGGGTACACGGTGCCGTGGTTCGCGCCGAAGATATGTTCCGCCTGCCTTTTTATCGAGTAAGTGTGGGCTATCGCCTTTTCGGTGTCGTAATTGAACCCGGCGCAGCTGCGGTGATTGTCTCCCCGCGAAAAATGGTAGGTGATGAAGATGAGCGCCCTTCGCCCGCTGGCGACCATCTGCGTGATGTGGTGGGCAAGCACCTCGCCGAGGTGGGGCCACCCCAGGTCGAACATCCCCCCGAGGTTCCTGAAGGGCTGATTATGCCGAGGGGGGTTCTTGTAGCGACGGGTATGTTGATGCGCCCGTCCATGCACTTGAGGACGGCAATGGCGGTGGGGTGTTTGGCAAGGTAGTGTTCGCGGGCGAGGTAGGCTTCGGGGCTCCGGTACTCGGTTGAATGCCTTTCGGCCAGCTCGAAGAGCCACTCTATTCTCTCGTGGATGGATCTGCCCTGCGTATGCATGAAACCCCTCCGCGCATTTTTAAACAGCGTTTTACTTTATATACAGCTTAATGCAAAAAATCCGCTTGGGGAAGGCCCGAATCCGGTAAATAATTTTTGTCCGACGCCCGCCGGAAATACACCCGCGAAGCAGCATTCCGCGAAAAAATGTTTTTCTTTACCAATTAAATTGTCCTTCCGGGGTTGGAAAAAAATAAAAACATTGTAGTATTTAACCATGGTGGGTCGAATTTGCGCATAAGCCATGCGGATTAATTTCCCGCCTCGTAGGTTCACAAAATAATCTTTAACCAGCCGGTCAGGGAGGAGACATGAGGAAAATTTTGTTACTTTCTGCGGCGCTCGCGCTGTGCGCGCCATTCATCGCGGGCGCGCGCGCAGAGCAATCCTTCTCCGGTCGCCTCTCGGCGACCGTGGAATGGTTCGACACCCCCGAAGGCGATCAGGCGGTGCCGGCTTACCTCTACGGCTTTCTCAACGTCCGCGATCTCGGCGGGTATTCCGGCCTTAAATTCAGGGGCTACGGGAGACTCGCCGACGATCTGCAAAACGAGGTGGACCGGGACAGCAGGCTTTACTACGCCTACATCGAAAAGGAAAAGCTCCTCGAAAAACTCGACCTTCGGCTCGGAAGGCAATTCGTATCCACCGCCGCCGGAGCCGGAATAATCGACGGCGTCGATCTGACCTCGCGGGGGCTTGGGCCCGTTACGCTGAAAGCCTTCGGAGGCGTGCGGGTATCGCAGAAAGACGAGTACGAAGCCGGGGACAAGTCCTACGGGGCTTCCGCCAAGCTGGCCCTCCACGACGACGGCGACCTTTCCGTGGCCTACTTTCAGGAGTGGGAGTCCAGCGACCTTTCAAAGGAGCTGGCGGGTGTCGACGGCCGCTACGACTTTAGCGACTCTTTCGAGCTCTTCGCAGCCGCGCAGTACAACCTCCTTTTGATGCAGCCGAGCCACTTTTTCGCCGAGGCGGACTACCACCCGTCTCAGCGCCATTCGCTTCGCGCCCGCTACCTCTACGATATCCCGGTTTTCCGGTCCACCTCCATCTACTCGGTCTTCGCCGTCAGCGAATACAGGGAGGCGGGGCTGGAGTACGAATGCAGGATGGGCGAAGGGTACCTTGCAGTCGCCAGATACACGAATGAGATGTACGAGGACTACTCCGACGCGAACGTATACGAAGCGGGCGCGGAAAAGCTGCGCACCGGCGTCTGGTCGGGGTACCTTCTGGGCACCTTCCGCGACGACGAGGACGGGCAGAGCCTCAAGGGTATAAAACTGCGCTACGCATACCTCGTCAACCGCTACTTCGAGCCCGGTTTCGGCGTCAATTACGACGTGCTGGAAAGAAGGATCGAGGAGAAGGACGAGACGCTCAGCAGGCGCTACTGGGTCTTCGCAAAGTCCGAGCTTACCGATTCCTTCTCGCTCGAAGCCAATTTTGAACGGGCCGACAGCGCCCTTTACGACGAATATTACCTCGGCCGCGTACGGCTGAATTACCGCTTCTAGACCAGGGAGACAAGCGATGCGTAAGAAAATCATGATCCTCGCGCTAGTCGGCCTCGGCGGAGCTACCTTGGCCTTCGCGGCGCAATTCTCGATGAAAGACCACGTCAGCCAGTACGTAACCGGCGGCGATTGCGCCGCCTGTCACCTGCCCGGCGACCAAAGCGTCATTCCCTCGAACGAAACCTGCAAAAAATGCCATGACGAAAAATTCATGGCGGAGGTCACCTTCACGGGTCTCAAGTCCCACGGCCCTCTCTGGAGCCTCGACCACGGCCCCTTCGCCCTGCGCGACTACAAGACCTGCGAAAAATGCCACGACGAGGGGAAGCTCCAGGGCGCAATAGGCTGCACGGAGTGCCACGAAGCCGGCAAAGCCGACGAGCAGGGGGACTATGCCAACGCCCCCTTCAACATCCACCGTGGCGAATTCGCCGTCAGCCACCCCATCGCGGCGCGCACCGATCAGCAAAAGTGCGCCAGGTGCCACGAGAACTCTTACTGCGTCGAGTGCCACGAGGATTTCAGGGACGAAGACCTCTCGGTGCTCTCTCACCGCAAAGGCTGGAGTTCGATAGCCGTGAGCGGTTCCAATCACGGGGATTTCGCCGAAGATCCCGATTCCTGCGCGGGTTGCCACCCGGAGGGCTCGGTGCTGCCCTCCCATAACTGGACCCGCGACCACGCCCGCGAGGCCAGAAGGAATCTCGCCACCTGCGAGGTATGCCACCCAGAGGGTGACGAGTGCCTGACCTGCCACAGCGCCATAACGGGCATAGGTGTCAATCCTCACCCCCAGGGGTGGGAAGACGTTGAAGGTAAAATGGATAAAGCCAGCGGCGGCAAGACCTGTCGCAAGTGCCACTAATAAAGGAGGAATAGATGAAAACCCGCGATATTTTCATTGTTCCCGCGAGCGCCGCCCTTCTGGCCCTCGCCATCACCGGCTGCTCAAGCAACCTCGATTCGGCTGCGGATGAAACCGCCGGCCTTCAGAACCCCTTCGGAGTAGACGCCGAGGGAAGGGCTTTCACCGGCGCGGACAAGTGCATCGAATGCCATGAGGGCTTTACCTGGAGCTCAAAGGCGGTTTCGGAATTTCTTGAGAGCAAGCACGTCGTTCACTCCACCCACGTTTCCGCCGAAGAGGAAGAGTGCCTGACCTGCCACGATCCCGTCGGCGACGGCGTCACCCTGGAGGAAACCATACCCGCCGCCAATATACCCGAAGGCGGGCTCGCCGCTGTCACCTGCGAAGCCTGCCACGGCGCGGGCGGAGAACATTTCGGCGTCGGCCCGATGCCCGTGCCCACACCGGGAGTAGCCATCTGCGGAAATTGCCACGCAACCATCCCCGACAGCCACCTGCCCTACCACCCGGAGGGCAACAACATACTCGCCGCCTACCAGTCATCCGGCCACGGCGGGGCCGACGAGCTTTTCAACTCGGCCAAGTGCGCCAGGTGCCACAATCACGAAGGCGGCAAGCTCTACAAGGACGTAACCACCGTCGAGCAGCTCGCCGGACTGGTTCTACCCGTTCCCTCCGCCTCGAACATCCAGTGCGCCACCTGTCACGATGCGCACAATCCCAACGAACTGCTCAAGGCTGAGAACGAAGACGAGGATACCGGCGAAGTCACAGCCTCCGCCGAGTACAACACCTGCATAAACTGCCACCAGAAGGACAACGTGAAGCTGACCGGCACCCAGTACCCGGCCGCTGCGGGCTCCACCTCGGACACCGGCCTGATCAGCGCCACCGGCGGAACCCAATTGCTCTACCACGCCAAGAGATGGGGCCGCATAATCGCTACAACCCACTTCGACGACCCGGATACCACCGACGTAATCGAAGGCTACGTAGTGAAGGACGCAAGCGAGCGCTCCTGCAGGGATTGCCACGACGTGCACAAGGGCGGCGTGGCGATCAACGAGGACTGGGCAAAAACAGGCCACGGCGGAACCGTCTTCGCAGCCAAGGAAACCGCTGCGGCCGGAGCCACGGACAGGACCCTCGCGCAGAGCGTCGCGGTGCAGGCCGCGGGCGCGGCCTCCAGCTGGTCCGACGTTGACTGGGACAGCGCTGACGAGGAAGCGTGCCAGGTCTGCCACACCGCGACGGGCTTTTCCAACTTCATAAAGGGTCCCGCGTCCTACGATCCTTCTCTGAACAATTTCTCCCATCTCGCCGGATGGACCGCCGACGACCCGGCGACCGCCGACGTGGACGAGGCGGTTTCCTCCGGCCAGAACGAAATGCTCTACTGCTGGGGCTGCCACAAGAACAACGCCGGAGGCGTCAAGACCTCCGACGCCGTCATTCTCGTCGATCGCGACGGCAACACCTTCGCCACCCTCGGAACCGCCGACGCGGGAGAATCCGTGGTCTGCGTCAAGTGCCACGGCGGCCGCGCCAACGGCGAATACCTGAAGACCACCTCCGCGGCCCGCTCAACCAGCACGCGCATACACTACCTGCCTGCGGCGGGCATCCTCTACGCCGCGAAGACCCACACCCTCTTCGAGTTCCCGAGCCTCAGCTACACGCCCGTGGCCTACTTCAAGCACGACAAGATCGGCCTGAACGCCGACTCGCCTGAAACCGGAAGAGGCCCCTGCGCGTCCTGCCACATGAACGACGGCGCCGGGCACACCCTCGCGGCGGTCACGACCGAGGCGGGTGTAATCACCGCCATAACCAATCAGGCCGTTTGCGACAGCGCCGGTTGCCACGTCGATCCCTACGCGATTACCGCCGCCAAGCTCGAAGAGCAGAAAACCGGCTTCACCGCCGCCAACCAGCTCCTCTCCGACTACCTCAACAACGACGTTCAGAACTACATCGACCTCGACATCGACAACTCTACAAACGTCAACGACCCGCTGGTGACGCTGAACGATTACGGCGCTCTCCAGAACCAGAAGATTCTCGCCAGCGAGGCCGGAGCCTACACTCACAACCGCATCTACGCGCAGCGAATAATCTTCGACTCCATAGACCAGCTTGACAACGGAACCTTCGACGGCGCCCTCGACCTTTCCGCTTACCCGGTGGTCGCGGAATGGTTCCAGGAAGACGGCGACACCGCCAACGACAACGCGGTAACACGTCCGTAAAAAAACTCTTCATTAACCTTGAGAGCCCCGCTTTACATCGAAGCGGGGCTTTTTTTTGTCCCTTGTGATAGAAATGCGCGATGAAGATACTCCTGCTCCAGCCTCCTGCGAGAGATTTCTACGACACGGAACTAAGGCTCCTGCCGCTCGGGCTCTGTTCCCTCAAGGCCGCGCTAATGAAGCACATCCCCGGCGTTGAGGTCGAAGTCCGGGATTACAGGCAGGGCCACGGCAGAAGAACCGTAGAGCTTTTACCGGAGCTTGCCGATCTCCGGGAGTTCTACCCCCACCCCGACAAGAGCCCCTTCGGAACCTTCCACGGTTTTTATCATTTCGGAGCAGGATTTGAAGATATCGCGCGGGAAGTCGAGAGGGAGAAGCCCGATTTAATCGGCATCTCCTGCCTCTTTTCCGCCTACTATAAAGACACTCGCGCGCTGGCGAAGGAGCTCAAGGCCCGCCTCGGCGTTCCTGTCGTCACCGGCGGGGCGCACGGGTCGTCGGCCCCTGCTTCCCTGCTGAAATCGGGAGTCGTGGATTACGTGATCCGCGGCGAAGGGGAAAGGCCTCTCGTAGAACTGGTAAAGGCGCTTGGAGGAACGGGGGAACTCTCGAAGGTTCCCAATCTCGCCTTCCGTAGCGGTGAAAAGATTCAGCAAAACCCGGTCGAACCGAACTACCCGCTTGCGGAATTGCCACCGCCGGATTTTTCGGACTTCGACCCGCGCCGCTACCGGATGGGAAAGCTTCCCCTCGCTCCGCTGCTAGCCTCGCGGGGCTGCCCGGTGAACTGCGGCTTTTGCTCCGTCTCCTCGGTCTTCGGCTCCGGCTACCGTACGAGGCCCGTCAGCGATATCGTCAGCGAGATGAAAAACCGGTGGGAGGCGGGTTACCGCGTCTTCGACTTCGAGGACGACAACCTCACCCTCGACCGGGACTTCTTCACCGGACTCTGCCGGGAGATAATCGCCGCATTTCCCGAAGACGGTCCTGTCCTGCAGGCGATGAACGGGGTCTCTTACCACGGCCTCGACGAAGAGCTGCTGCGCCTTATGAAGCGGGCCGGTTTCACACACCTCAACCTCGCGCTCGTCAGCCTCGACGAAGGGGTTTCAAAACTGGCGGGAAGGCCCTTCGACCGGGAAAAATTCCGCGAGACGGTTTTGACCGGGTTTTCGCTCGGCTACCGCATCGTCGCCTACCAGATACTCGGCCTGCCGGGTGAAACTCTCGCCTCGATGACCGAAACCTTCGCCTTCCTCGCCCGCCTCCCCGTCCTGATGGGCGCCTCGCCCTTCTACCTCGCGCCGGGGTCGCCGATGGCGAAGGAGTTTGACTTCACGGAGGCGGATTTCGTCCGCTGCCGCCTCACCGCGATGGGCAGAGACAACGAAAATTTCAGCAGGGAAGATATATTCACCCTCTTCGTATCAGCGAGAATCGTAAATTTTCTCAAGGGATTGCCGCTGGGAGGAAAAGAGGCCGGTATCGAAAAAGCGCTCGGAATCGCCGACGGGTTGGGAGGAAGAAACGCCCTCGGAGCAAGGCTCCTTCGCCGCCTCCTTGACGACGGCCTCCTCCACGCCGAAACCCCCGCCGGAGAAAAACCCATCCCGCTTTTCAGGGCGGAGCTGTTCGGCGAAATCCTCAGGAAAACCGGCAGAATCGGGACGCAGGACGGAGGAGGAATAAGGGTTTATTTGTAGCATTAGCGTCGAAGAGGGCGGGGTAGCCCGCCCTCTTCGAGATGCACTCATTTTTGAACTTTAGTTCACTTTTGTTCCGCGTTTTTGCGATACCAGCTTAAGCAGCCCTTCTTTTGCTGCCCCGGACAGCGGGGGCATACGGCTAGCAGAGCGTGAGCCCCTTGCAAGGGAGTACTGACCAATAAGCAAATTTGACACAGCGCCGTTTCCCGCAAAATCCTCTGCGTAAAAAGCAACGCCGTAATCACCTAACGGAAGGGGAGTGATGCCTAACTCCGGAGTACCGGAAACCGTGAAAGTATCTCCAAGTACATACTCCCAATCTCCGGTAGTGCTGTTCAAAACGCCAAAATTAGGAGCTATGACGTCGCCACTCTTAATGGGGAGTATCTCGCGTGCCGCCATCTGACCATTAAAGCCCGGCCAAGCGCCTAAAATCTGATATTCTCCTGCTCCGGTATCCAGCCATGCCAAAATATCCATTTGCTCGCCATTGAGAAGAACCGGCATATCCAGAAGATAGTTGTCGCCGTCCTCTTCCAATACAAAGACGGAAACGAAATTACCATCGAGAGTAATCCATGAATCCGGCAACCCATAAGAGAGTGTCGTCCCATCAAATCCGTCAGGAGTATCCATGCCGAGTAACATTGGATTGCCGCTTACCGGATCATAATACCAAACTGTCGTATACAGACTGGCTATATCGTCGCCAGCAACGTCGGCGTAATAGGTTCCCGTGCCCCAATCAACCGATTCATTCGAGAAAGAGGGAGGGTTTGTATCGGGGACGAGGAAAGACCAATATCCTTCAAGGGCGGCTACGTATTCAGTCAAGTCTGTGTAAGATGCATAATCCGTCAATTGTTCCTGACTGGAAGGCAACTTCACGCTAAGACCCTTAGCGCGGGCTTGAAGGCTTCCGCCTACCTTGTAAATCACGGCCTGAGAAACGGCTGTATTAACTGCATTGGCTTCGGTTGGGTAATCGGCAGAAAGCTTTGACGACATATCCGAAAGATCCGCAAGCCCTTGGCTCGGATTCCCGGGGTCTTTTGACACTCCAAATTGTTTTGTGGACTCTACCGCTTTTCCGAAAGTGTAATATTCGAGTTGTGTAGAAGGAGTGGCGACAGCCATCAGGCTTTCCCACGCAGTGGACACATCTGCAATTTTTGACAAATCCATTACGGAGAGCGTTATTTCTTTTTCCTGGTTATATGCTTCACCTGCGGCGCGGTATTGAGCCGCTGTTGCGTCCGCTTGCGCCTTGTACGAATCAGCTATCACTTTGCCCAAGGAATTGCCAGCTATAGCGGGGTTTGTTTTTAGCGCGGTAAGGATTGGCGTGTAATCCCACCCGTGCCCCGGTTCGGATTCCTCAGAGGCGACGAAATATTTAGCGTATGGACTGGCTAGAGAAGCGACCTCTATAGTCGCCATTAGGCAAGCGTCAAAACCGAAGGTTTCAAAGGTAACGCCAGTTATGGTCTCCGCCTGTGAAAGGGCTTGATCAATTTCGGATAGTTCAAGATTGTCGTTGCCATGAACTTCATCCCATCCAAATCCACCCGTCCCTCCGCCGTGGTTCCAAAGGATGAGGTGATATTTATCAGCTGGATAAGTAGCCACACCCCAAGTTATAAAATCCTTAAGGGTATTGGGGTCGCCCATGCTTACGGAGCCGAGGTTAGAGATTGTTTCAATATCGTCTTTGATAACCTTGTGACGCTGAACGGTTTTCCAGTCGATCTGGTTAGTAACGTCCGCTCCCCCCGTCTCAATTATTACATTAACGTTCGCAGTTGAGCCGACCTGAGCCATTTCGATAATATCGCCCGTGGCTGCTCCACCTTCCGGGTCCCCATTGTTTTCCAAATCCGATCCGACCATGTAGACAAGGAAAGTGGTCTTAGCCGTAGTGCCTCCGCCACCGCTACTGCCGCCGCCTCCACCCCCGCATCCGAGCGTTAAGGCAATCAGAAGAATTGAGAACAATCCAATAAGTCTTTTCATCAGTCGTCCTTCTCCCTCCACAGGGACAAACCGGGTTGGTAAAAACTACTTCAAATGCGCGTAGCACACTGGAAAGCGTTAACGAGGTACCACTTAAGTGTCTTTGATACGGTTTTAAATTATGCGCTCAAAACATTCACGTGGACGAGAAGAACTTATTTATGCTTCTTTGTTGATTGTTGTCAACAGATTCAGAACCGGCTTCGTGTTAGGTCTGCTACTGAAGGAATGCAGACTTGACTATAGAAGAAGCTTTTGGAAAAACCCTGAGGGAACTGAGAAAAGCGCGGAATCTTTCTCAGGAGGAAGTCGCCTTTGAAAGCGGACTGGACCGCTCCTTTATTTCACTTTTGGAGTGCGGGCATCAACAGCCCTCTCTCGTCACAATAATTCAACTGGCGAAAACGTTCCGCGTTTCCGCAGCGCAACTAATCGCAGACGTTGAAAAGAACCTATCTTAAAACCGATCAAAAGCCCTTTCCTGTTATCGCTCAGAGCCGTAGGTCGGGCGGAGCGAAGCGATGCCCGACGTTTGCAATGCCTATGCTGGCGGTATTGTTGGGTTTCGCTTAAAGGTTTCCTTATTAAGGTCTTCTCGCAAGGCCCAGGTTTTGCTGCCGCTCTCCGCTTCGTGGTCATGGTCG
>SCTA01000003.1 GCA_004322275.1 bacterium | reverse complement strand
GGCCCAGCCGGAACGAAGTGGTCGCGCTTTTTAAAGCGCGAGCGACGGGTCCGGGCTGAGTTTTGGGCCACCTTTTGCTCACTCAAAAGGTGGCTAGGAGCGCGAGGCAAAGCCTCGCAAACGTAGACCGGCGGGCCGAGCCCGCCCTACATTTTACTTCGATACCTCCGAAGCAAAATCATTAATCCAGTGGATTTTGTCCGCCCGGCACTGAAGGTCCCCCGCCACCCCGTGCCGGAAAACGACCAGCTCCAGCTTTTTGTGCGCGACGTTGAGGATGTATTCGATGGCGTCGAGCAGGTCGGCGTCGCCGGAGGAGAGGACGAGCGTGTCGTAGGAATCGAGCATCGTAAGGGCCAGCGTCGCGAGGCCTACGTCTACGCCTTTTTGCTCTCTTTTGTGTATGCGGTGGGGCGCGTTGCCGGTTTTATTCTTGCACAAAACCTCAGTCATTGAGTTGCAATCGTCGCAGAACGCTTTAGTAAGATATATTTCCTTGTAGCCGTAAATCTTTACTATTATAGCGGGTCCGAGAGGCTTGCCGGTTTTGAGCCAGTTATAGAACTGATTCCCGGATTCGTCCTTGTCCGACGAAGTGAGAAAAAATGCCCGCCATATTTCTCCGTCTTCTTCAATCTTGTTTCTCAGCTTAAGATAATCCAGCTTGAAGTCTTCTCCCAAAGTCCGTTGCACCGAGTTGAGATAGCCTGCGTCGATAAGCCAAAGTCTTCTGTTGTTCATTCCATTACCTTAATCAGTTAAAGTTTAATAAACAAATACATGCGTATTTACGCTTGCCGCCATTATACGGCTGTCTTTCACGGATTGGAAGGGTGTTCGCCCTTTGCCGGAGCGCCGCTCGACCGGCGCTAAATTTGGTCTACAATTACACGGTCGGCGACCGATTTTGCACGAAAGGATTTTGACATGACACCGGACACCCACAGCGTACTTATGGGCTACATACTCTGGATTTTCGGCTTTATGGGCTCTCACCGCTTCTACTACGGCAAGCCGGTCAGCGGGACGATTTATTTCTTCACGCTGGGTCTGCTCGGCATAGGGTGGCTGGTCGATCTCTTCCTGATTCCGGGGATGGACAGGGAGGCCGACCTGCGCTTTACGCCGGGGCGCCTGAGCTACAACGTGGCGTGGGTGCTGCTGACCTTCCTCGGCTTTTTCGGGATCCACCGGATGTACATGGGCAAGTGGCCGACCGGGATTCTCTACCTCTTCACCTGCGGGCTGCTCGGCGCGGGGGTTGTCTACGATTTCTGGACTCTGAACGATCAGGTTACCGTCCTGAACCGGCGAGGGTAGTCCGGCAAGCGGTGTTGCCGGTCGGGCTCGCTTTACGCGAGCCTAGCTACAACTCCTCCGGCGAGAAGGCCACGACGTCATCTATCGACTCAGCGCCCGCGAAGAGCATTACGAGCCTGTCCACCCCGAGGGCAATTCCGGCCGAGGGAGGCAGGTGTTCGAGGTCGCGGAGGAAAGGCTCGGGCATCGGTCTCAC
Organism: bacterium; assembly: GCA_004322275.1. Lineage (NCBI taxonomy): Bacteria > bacterium. The sequence continues at coordinate 64,737 of SCTA01000003.1, read as the reverse complement.
TGGTTTACCCGCCTCCAGACGCGCCCGCCGCTCGCGGTTGAAGCGCTCGCGCTGCTCCATTGGGTCCGTGAGCTCGGAAAAGCCGTTGGCGAGTTCCAGCCCTGCTATGTAAAGCTCGAAGCGCTCGCAGACGGCGGGGTCGCTCGCCTTTATCCGCGAGAGGGCGGAAAGGGAGGCGGGATAATCTTTCAGGATCGACGGCCTTCCGCTTCCGAGGTTCGGCTCGATCTTCGTGACCGTTATCTCGTCAAAGGTTCCGGCCCTTATGGCCTCTTCGGGGGTTATTCCGGCGAAGCGGGCGAAAGCTTCCCTTACCGTCAACTCCTCCCACTCGCCGTGAAGGTCTATCTCCCTTCCCTCCCGGCAAAGCTTCCCTTCCGCGCCGAGATCGTCGGCTACCCTGCGGAGCAGCCCCCGGCAATCGCCCATCAGGGCGGCGTAATCGGCCCCGGAGCGGTACCACTCCAGCATGGTGAATTCGGGAAGGTGCTTTTCTCCCCTCTCGCCTTCGCGAAAGCAGGGGCCAAGCTGGAAGATTTTCTCAAAGCCCGCCGCGAGGAGCCGCTTCATGCAAAGCTCCGGGCTTGTCTGCAAAAACCAGCCGTCCGAGGAAACCGCGTCGATGTGGGTTTCGGGGGCGACGACGGGAAGGCGAACGGGAGTCTGGACCTCGAGGAACCCCTCGCCCTCGAAGTATTCGCGGATGGATTTAACCACCCTTGCGCGCAAAAAAAGGGCCCGCCTCTTTCCGGCGAGCCCCGCTAGCTCTTTGTTCACCGCAGCTCCGCTTAACCTTTGACGCGGGTTACGTAATCGCCGGTGCGGGTGTCCACCTGCACCAGTTCGCCCTCTTCGATGAAGGGAGGGCCCTGCACCACGTAGCCGGTCTCAAGGGTCAGCGGCTTGGTGACGTTGGTGGCGGTGTCGCCGCGGGCGGCGGGCTCGGTTTTGGTCACCCTGAGGACGACGAAGTTCGGCAGGGTTATGCCGATGGGACGCTCCTGCCAGAGGAGGATGTCGACGTCCTGGTTGTCCTTGAGGTAAAAGCGGTCGTCGCCGAGCTGCTCTTCGGTCATGTTGACCTGGTCGTAGGTCTTCTTGTCCATGAAGGTGTAGAAATGACCGTCGGTGTACAGGTACTGCATCTCGCGCTCTTCGAGGCTGGCGGGTCTGAACACGTCGCCGGAGCGGTAGGTGCGGTCGATCTGCACGCCGGATATCATGTTGCGAAGCCTGCAGCGGTACATCGCCTGACCCTTGCCGGGCTTCGAGAATTCAAAACCCACGACGAGATAGGGCTCGCCGTCTATTTCCAGTTTAAGCCCCTTCTTGAGCTCACCAACTTTGTACATGTCGAAATTCTCCCTGATTTTCTGTTATCATATTCGGGGCTAGTTAATAATCGTTTTAGGCTTATATGTCAACGCGGAGATTCCCCTTTGCTCCTTTCGGGAAAAAAATTTCTCTTCCCCGCCTTCTGGCCCCCGGAATACCTCGGCCACGCAAATTCTCTGGGTGTGGAAAGCCCGCTCCTTCGTATCGGAAACCCGTCGCCCGAAGAGGAGGAAGAGGATCCTGAGAGTTTCCCGGACCCGACCGGAGAGTCGAAGGTTTCTCCCCTGCCCTTCCTCTTCAGGAAGTACCCCGACAGGGTTCTGATACTCCTCACCTCGCGCTGCTTTTTCTATTGCCGGTTCTGTTTCCGGAGGGGGAACCCGCCGGGTGAAAGCCGCGAGGTTTCACAGGCCGGCCTTCGCGCGATACAAGATTACGTCGCGAAAAACGGCGAGATTGGGGAGGTCATCTTCTCCGGCGGCGATCCGCTTACCCTGGGCAACACGCAGCTTGAGGAAGTTCTGAGACTCTTCGCAAGGGTCGAAACCGTAAAGCGCCTCCGAATCCACACCCGCGCGCCGGTGGTCTTTCCCGAACGTATAGACGCGGACCTTCTCGCCGTTCTGACCAGGGCGGGGAAACCCGTCGAAGTGGTCCTGCACGCCGTCCATCCCTCGGAAATACGGCCTTCCTTCGAGGACGCGCTGTTGAAACTTCGGAGAGCGGACGTAGCCCTCGGGAACCAGACGGTGCTTTTAAAGGGGGTGAACGACCGGCCGGAGGTTCTGGATGAGCTTTTCTACCGGCTTGGCGAACTTGGAGTAGACACCCGCTACCTCCACCATACCGACAGGGCTCCCGGCAACAAGCGCTTTCGGCTGACGATACCTTCCGGTCTCGCCGCCCACAGCCGTCTCTCGGTCATTTCACGCACAGAGGCGCCGCCCTACGTGATAGACCTGCCGGACGGATCGGGAAAGGTGCCGGTTTCGAGCCTTTCACCGGTAGCGGAAGAACGCGCCGGAGCGCTGCGGAGGACGCGCTACAGGTCGCCTTTGCCGGGGCTGTGCGGGGCAGGCTTCGAGTGGTGGGATATTTTCGGTTAGCCTCTGGGATTTACTGGATGAGCTGGAGCCTGAAGATCGCGCTCTCTATCTTCGATGATACGTAGATGTCTCCGGTGGTCGGGTCGTAGGCTACGGCGACTATGCTGGGCAGTTCGAGATATTCCAGTTCCGGTGTGTAGTAAACCGCGACTAGGTTGCCTTTTTCGTCGAAGGACTGCAGGCTGCCGAGCATGCCGTCTATGACGAGCAGTTCGCCCTCCTTGCCGGGCGCGATATCCTTGGGCATGATCAGGACGCCCAGCTCGCTGTCCCGGTTATCCATAAAGCCGATAATCTCCCCTTCCTGCGTGATCCTGTAAATCCTGCCCTGCAGGGATTCCGAAACCCAGATGTCGCCGGTTTTTGGCTGGCGGGCGAGGAAGGTCGGGGTCTTGAAGGGCTCTCCCTCTTCGAGGAATTTCGGTGTGCCCACCCTCAATATTTCGGTGCCCCTTTCGTCATAGTGAATGAGCTGTCCGTAGGAAAACTCGCTCACCCAGAACCCGCCGTTACCGTCGAGAAGCACGTCCATCGCCTGCGGGACGAGCGGGTAATCCTTTAGTTCCCGGGGCTTGAATACCTCGAGGTCGAGGATCATCTTTCCGTTCCGGTCGAAGATCCTGACGTAGGGAGTCTTCAGATAGGTGACCGCAAAGACCTTGCCCTCTATGTCGGAATCCATTCCCCAGGGAATACCCCACTCTTTCGGGTAATTCGGGGGCTTCACGCCGATGCGGCGCACGAGGGCTCCTTCGGGCGTGAATTCCTGAATCGCCCTGCTCCCCATATCCGTGACAAAGAGTTTGCCACGACGGAAAACCATGTCGGTTGGCTCGCTGAAGAGGCTGTTCGCCTGCCCCACAATCATTCCGACAGCGTTTACGTATCTCTTTGCCACCACCCCGACCGCCGGTGCGCCCTCCCAGGTTTCGACCTCAGCGTCCAGATAGTTGGAAGATTCCGACTCCTTGCCGTCCCTGTCAACGGAGCGGATATAGTAGGTGTATTTCGCCCTCGGCAGGATATTTGAATCGACGTACTTGCCCGTCTGAACCGAGGCGATTTTACTCGCTTCCTTCGATCCCTGATCAATGCGGTAGAGGTTGTGGAATTTGGCTCTCGGGTCGCCGTCCCAGACCAGATAGAGGCGGCCGCCCTCCTGATAGCTTCCTCCCCATCTGGGAGGCTCCAGCGGCTTGAAGGCCTCGAGCAGGCGGGATTCCGAAACGCCCAGCGGACGGCCATCGGCGCCGAGCGCGGTGATCAGGTACTTGTAGGCTTTCCCCGATTCGGCCCGAAGATCGACGTAGTAGAGGGACTGAGTCTCCCAGGAAACGGTCTTGTTGGTCAGCATATCCGTGCGGGAAATCGAGTATTTCAAAGCCCCGGGCAGGGCGTTCCACATTATTATCGCCTGCCCGCCGACTCTCTGGGGAGAATTTTTCTGCCACTGAACCTGCCCGAGAGCAAAAGCGGTGGTTGCCGCAAAAACGAGCACCATGACAATAAAAGCCGAAAATCTGATTACAAGAATCGTTTCACGTCTCATGTGTCTACCAGTTATGGGCGTTCTTAGCCCATTCGGTGTGACAATCCACGCATTGCAGGCCGTCGGTCAGATCGCCGGGAAGCCCGCTGCCGCTTCCCCAAGCCGGCATAGCGGGAAACCCCTGCAGCGAAACATCGCGGTTCCTGACAGGATGGTGACGGTTTATCGGGCTCAAATCGTCGCCGGTTCCGTGACAGTAGTTGCATTGAACCAATTTCTCTTCATTTCCGCCACGCAGACACCTCTTCCCCGGAACCGTGGAGTGAGACTTGTGGCAGGTTATGCACAGGAGTTCGCGTTGCTGACCGAGGACAAATTCCTTGGGAATGTTGACGAACAGTTCCAAATATCCCGAGTCCGGAAGATTCGGATGGCGGACGTCGGCATGCGTCGAGTGATCATGGATGTAAGGTGGGAGAGATTCTTCGTTCACCGGGTGGTAATAGGGCGTCACGCCGGGATTGGAATAGTTCACGCCGTCGCTGTGACAGCCTGTGCATGTCGTCATATTTGAATCCGGCGCGATGAGCGATACGAGCAGGTCCTCGGCGGGAAGGTGAACGCTGTGGCAGGTGGCGCAGGAAACGAATCTGTCGGCGCCAATGAGATGTCCTCCGGTTTCCCAGTGGGTGTCGATGTAGCGCAAATCATCTTCGGAGGGGGTTGCAACCTGATAATAGCTGAAGGGCGAATGAAATGATTTTTCGGCGCCAAGCCCCCTCACCCTGTCGAGGCCGGTGTCCTTGAGGGGCATGCCGATAGGGTGAGGGCCGTTGTCGAGCCCGGTGTTCTCCGGCTTTGTCCACCGTCCTTTGCCGAGGCCGTCCGAGCCGCTGTGACAGCGCTGGCAGAGATCCCCGAGGGGGACGCGGAGAAAAGGCGGGTTGACGCTGGAATGCACGTCATGACAGGCGTTGCAGGAGAAACGATCGGGATATTTTCCCGTCAACGGGTCGGGCTCGACAAGGCCGCCCAGGGCTATGTTTGGCATCCCTTCGAGATTGCCCGTACTCTTAGGCATTCTCGTCAGATCGAAGCCGTGGGAATTGGTTAGGGCGTTTACCCCGATGAACCCCCCCGGCGCTTCGACCAGCGCGGTGGGAAAGACCGTTCCGTCATGGCAGTTGTAGCAAAACGCGCCGAGAGAATCCAGTTCGCCGCTGTAAACGCCGACCCTCTCGAAAATTCCGGCTTTTTTCGACACCTGCCGGGGCACGTGGCAATAGGAGCAGGAATTAGGATCGTCAACTCCCTGCCGCCCGGTAAGCCAGGACATATCGTGGTGGGTGTCGTCAACGCCGGCATGGGCGATAAGACCGCAAAATATCAAAAAAGCGAAAAATACCCCTTTTGTGCGGAGGGATGATTTTTTCGGATTTCGCAAGCCGGACAGTCTGCGGCCTGAAAAATATCCGCTTATGTGGCCGCCTTTAAATATGGCATGCATCGCATAGAGGATCTGAATTGGTAATCAGCTGAAGAGGGCTGAAATCGGACTGCCTTCCGATGCCGGTCGCCGATCTTTCGACGACGCTTCCGCTGATGAAGCCCGGAGGTATGTTGTCGTAGTAGACGACGTTAAGCTGCCTGCCGATCATCCCGGCGACGCCGGTAAACTGGCAATTGCCCCTTCGCAATATCCTGGCTGCGGAGGCCGACATCGCGTCATGAGGCTTGTGGCAGGTGACGCAGGTGACGGTACCCGTGAAATAGGCTATTCCGCCGCTGTCCACCCGCGGCGTGGCGAGCACGTGAGAGGCATGACCGGTGTTCAGGTCGTGCTTAAGCGGGTTTTCCGTGTCGGGTCCTACGTCATTGGAGGTGGGAGAGGCGGCTCCGCTGGAGAGCGCGTGGTGGTAAGGTGGGCCGAGCGCCGGGTTCGGGTGGCAGCCTTCGCAAACCGTGGCGACGCCGGTTGCATTGTTCCAGTTTTCCAGCAAAAGCTGGTCGCCGACGTTTTTCGTAACGTTGTGGCAGCTCTCGCAGATCATTTCACCTGCGACGGAGGGTCCGCCGGGAGGAATGGCATTCGTTGCGTTCGTGCCGAGCGTGCCGTACTGGGAGAAAGCGCCGCTTCCGGCCCAGGCCGTGACTTTTTCCGCGGTGAAGGTGTTGCTCGTCGTTGTCGCGGCGCTCCAGGCGCCCGCCGAGTAATTTTTTACGAAATGGCTCCCGCGGTACATGGTTTCGAGGTCGCCTGCGGGCAACGGGCCGGGCATCGGCAGAAGGGTTCTGGTCGAGGGATTTGCGTTGTGGCACTCGACGCAAAGCGCCGACCCCCAACTGTTGGTCAGTGAAAGTCTGTCGGCGGGAATTCCGACTATAACCGGCGCGTAGCCGTTTCCCGCAGTCGGCGTCCAGCCTTGGGGAAGGCCGGGATCGAGAGGGTTCAGACCCGCCTCGACCAGAGAGCTTCCGGCGAGCGCCAGCGCAAAAACCATGACAAAACGGGAAGCCCGACTGCGCTTGAACAAGATTTACCTCCCGGACGCAATAAAATCGACTTTAATTATATTACCACACAAGAACTTCAATGTTACAGGGCATATAAACGACGTTTACCAACTTTATGACGTACCAAAAAAAGAAGGTCAGGCCTCACGGCATGACCTTCTTTTTTTGGAAATTTTTAAGGTGTTATTGGAGATTCTTAAGCAGGTCGTCGACCGTGCCTCTGACGTAACCGACCTTCTCAAAACTAACCTTGCCCGTCTTGTCGAGGACGACGGTGGCGGGGGTGGTCATGAGTGCGAAGGATGCGGGAATCGAGAAATCGGGATCGAGGATGACTTCAAGCTTGTATAGTTCGTTGTACTGTTTGAGGGCGGCCTCGGTATTCATGTCGACGAGGACGATGAAAACCTTGCCCTTGAGCTCATCGGCCTTGGCGTTGAGCTCTTCCATCTCGAAGCGGCACTGACGGCAAGCCATCTGGGAAAAGACCAGCATGACCTTCTTGTCTTTGAAAGCCGCCTGTGTGATTTCGCCGCCCGCGCCGGTTTTGAGCTTGAATGCGCTGAGCATCTTGTCGGCCGCGAGAGCGGAACCGCAGAACGTGAAGACCAGAGCCAACGCTACGAGTACCCCTAAAATCTTTTTCATAAATTTCTCCTCCTTAAAAAGTGTCCAGAGCTTGCTGATAGAGTACCCCGGAAATTTAGAAAGTCCAGCGGGAGGTCGCCCTCCCGCTGAATTTTTTTCTAAGTGGAATCTTTTTTTCAAAAGATTCTATACCTGGAGGATATTAGTTGCCGTAACCGGTGTGGCAACCTTTGCAAAGCGGGACGTACTCGACATACAGCTTGGTCGCGAAAGTGTTGTCAAATTCGCTCTGACGCTGGATGCCGGTGGCGGCGCCGCCGGCCGGGAAAGCGGTGGCAAGGGTGCCGCGGCGGAGGACGAACGCGCCGGTGGTGGTCTCGGCGTTGTGCGGGCGGTGGCAGGAGACGCACATGACCTCGGTGGTCGTGGGGATGTCGCCCGTCGCGATAGCCGCGGCCAGGGTGCCGGCGCCGGTGACGTTCCAGCGATCACGGAAGATGTAGGGAACGGTGTTGTTGCTGGCAACCGTATTGGTATAGACCCAAGCGTTGTAGGTGCCGACGTTGCCCTGTTCGTAGGAGAAATTCGGCGCCCACATGACGGAGTCGTTGGTGGCGGCGTTGACATCGGGGTCGTAGTTGACCGCGTTGACCAGGTCGTCGACCATCGCGGCCGCGCCGTCGCTGAGGATGTGATGGCGCTTCATGGCGGTGTTGTTGAAGTTGCGCATGTTTCCGTTGGCGTGGAAGGCCGCGTAGGTCTCAGCGCCCTTGCCGTGGCAGGCTACGCAGATCTGGTCGCCGTTGCGGGCGCCGGCTTCCGCGCCGACCGCGGCAGAGGAAGGTCCGTCGGCGTAAGCGCCGAGAAGGAGCTGGTCGCCGCGGTTTACGAGGATGTTGTGGCAAGATTCGCAGGTGACGTCGCCGGGAACGGATGCCGCCGCCGCCGCGAGGAGATCGTTGTCGGAGTAGACGGCGTCATGAGTGCCGTACTTAGAGAAGCCCTTGCCTGCCGATGCACCGGGCAGCCAAAGAGTGGTCTTCTCGTACTGGCCAGCGACGCGGGCCGGGTTCCAGCCGCCGCCGGAGTTGGATCTGCCAGCCGCGTTGGGGCCGGCGACGGTGTGGCTGCCCTGATGGGTACCGGGAAGTATCGCGATGCCGCCGGCGTGGGTGGACGGAGCGGTAATCCTGTCGGAGGGGTTGCGGCTGTGGCACTCCACGCACATGGCGGAAGTGTAGGAATCGAGCACGGAGAGTTTCGTGGTGGCGGCGGTGCCGTCGATGGTGCCGGGAAGAACGGCTGCGTCGCCCACGACCGTTGTGTAAACGGTGGAGGTCCAGCCCTGGGGCAGGCCCGGATCAAAGGGGTTGAGACCCGCTATGGCGGGATAAGCAATGAGAGCGGTTACGCCCGCAACTGCTGCTGCAAGTTTTTTCATTATATATCTCCCTTCTCTTCTCAGTTGCACTTACCAGTTGTGGGCGGTGTTGCCGAAAGCGTGGCAGTCCGCGCAGCCAAGGCCGTCAGCCATCGTCATGTTGCCTGCGTTACCGTACTGGGCGTCCCAGGCGAGAGCGGCGGCGGTGTTGTAACCGGGGTCGATGCCGGCAAGAGCGACGGTCGGATGGTGGCGGTTGATGCCGGCGCCGCCGGCGGGCTGGGGATTGGTGCCGTGGCAGGCCCTGCAGATAAGCTCGGTGGCGGTGTCGACGGTGCCGATCTGGCGGATCGCCATCTGGCCCACTACGCCGCCATGGACGTCGTGGCAGGTTTCGCAGAGAATTTCCTGGTTGGCGCCGACATGAACGGCGGTCAGGTTATCAGCGCCGCTGATGCCGCCGACGGGGTTGACCACGTCGAGGGGGAAGGTGCCGGCCGAGGGAATGTTGGGATGGACGTTGCCGTGAGAGGCGTGATCGTGTTCGTAGGGCTGGGCAGCGGCTTCGTTGGCCGGGTGTCCGAAGTTGGTGTCGCCCACGTTCCAGATCACCGTATTCGCAGCGCCCGCGCCGTGGCAGGAGATGCAGATTACGGAGGAAGCGCCGCCTACGTGCGCGGCGTTGGTCGCGCCGAGGGTAAGGGTGGCTGCGAGAGCGCCGTCATTCTGGTGGGCGCTGTGGCAGGAGTAGCAGCCAAAACGCGTGGTGGCGTTGGCGCCGACCGCGGTCTTGGGCATGTTCGCGACGGTGTCGATCAGATGTCCGCCAGTCACCCAGGCGTCGTTGCTGGCGTTGTTGAACAGCGGCACCGTGAGCTGCGCGGCCACTGTGTTGACTAGGGGGGCCTTGAAGGAGATGGAGCGGCCGGACTTGCCCGGGGCGGCTGCGTAAGCGTCGCCGGTGGCGGAGTAGACGAACTCCGTCGGGTGCGCGCCCTGGTTGGCGATGTTCTGCCAGCGGCCTGCGACGGCGAGTGCGCCGGCGTTCGCGCCCGTGTGGCAGCGGTTGCAGAAAGCCGTGGTGTTGTCGCCGGTAGCCAGCGGGGCATTCAGGAAGGGGGGGTTGGTGCCGTCATGAACCGCGTGGCAGGTGGTGCACTGCATCGAAGCTTCACCGGCGTGCGGCCAGTTGGTGCCGGTAACCGCCGCTACGGTGTCAAGGTTGCCGTAGTTGACGATGTTGGCCTTCATGAGACCATGTGAGGCGGTGAGAACGGCAAGGCCGGAGCCGCCGACGGTGGTCGTGAGGTCGGCGGGGGTGATGAAGCCGGGGGCGTCAACGGCCGCATTCGCTATACGGGTGGCGTCATGGCAGACGAGGGCGCAGAAAACGCCGACGGTGCCCAACCCAGGCGTAGCTACGCTGGGGAGAGTTATCGAGTGGCAGTACGCGCACTTCTGTGTGCTGGTACCAGCGCCGCCAGGATAAACGGTCATGTCGTGATGGGTACCGTCGATGGCGGCCCAGCCTGCCATCGGTGCCAGCATGACAGCGCCGGCGAGCAATGCTTTGAGAGTCCTCTTCATCAGTCTTTCCTCCTTAGACTGTCGGCCCGGTTGATTCAGGGCCGGTTTACTTTACCTGGTTTTTTTGGCCCACTCGGGCCCGAGATACGTCAAAACAGCAATAAATCCTGCTCCCTCCTTTCAAGCTGTTATCTACTGGACGGTGAAAATGCCAATTAAGTCCGACAGTTTGTCGCTGACAAAAACCTTGTTGCCCACCGAAAGCACTCCGGCGGGAGCGTCGATTGCGGATGAGCGGATCTTGTCCTTGCCGGACTCGGTCTGAAGAAAGTACGAGAAGGCAAGATCCTTCGAGTTGAGGTCCAGGGCCTGGATCGCGCCGGATTCGCCGGCCACGACCAGAAGGTGTCCGTCGTCGGTGGTGGAAATCCCCTTTGAAAGCTGGTAGTAACCCGCGCCGGTGCCGCTCTTGTCCCAGCCGTAGAAGTTCTCACCCGCCTCGTTCTTGACGAAGTCGTTCTTGGCGGCGTCGTAGGGGCGGAAGCGGTTTGCCAGGGCATCGAGAGCGATTATACGGTTGTGCTTGGCGTCGTAGACGATAGAGGTTATGCCGTTGATCTTCGCATCGTCCTTGGTGCGGGAACGGGGGGAATGGAGCCTGCCGATGCGGTCGAAATTCGAGTTGTAGATGATGATCTGGCCGAAGACGTTGTCGGCGACCCATATCTCGCCTTCTGCGTCAACCGCTATCCCGGCGGCTGCGGGGACGAGGCCCGCGTCTTCCTTCATGTCGGCCTCGCGGCCTTCGGCTTCGTAGTCTTCCTTGGGGAAGTCGAGGCTGGCCTCGCCGACAAGCGCGCCCGCGGTATTGAAGACCTTGACCATGGAAGCGCCCTGACGCCAAGTGGTCCAGATGTTTCCGTTATCCTGGTCGATGGCGAGTTGGAGGGGCTTTCCCCACTTGCCCACGTAATCGGCGGGGGCGAGAAATGTCATGACGATGTTGCCGGCCATATCCATCGAAAAGAAGTAGTTGTCTCCGGCCACGTAGACTTTCTTGTCGAAAGAATTGTAGACCATGTTGCCGGGCCCGTTGTAGGGGCCGAGGGTGCCGCCGTATGCGTCGCCATCGTGCTTCATGAGCTTTTCGGCGTGCTCGTAAGTGATCCTCTTGGCTACTACAGCCGCTTTCGCTATCGCTATTTCGCGGGTTTCCGACCGGGGAGATTCGACGTTGTTCTTGTCTACGGCGGAGACCTGATAGTAGTAAGTCTTGCCTGCGGTGACTCCAGCGTCGACGTACATGACCTCCTGTATGGAACCCGCCAGACTGAAGGGACCTTCCTTGGTTTCCGATTTGTAGACGTTGTAGAAAGCCGCGCCGTTAACGCGGTCCCAACGAACGTTGAGCTGATCGTTCTGGAAGATGTCGCCGGTGAACTTGGGGGCATCAAGAGGCTTGACGCCCGCGATAACGCTCTGCGGGCTTGCATCGCCCTCTGCGCCGCCGATGACTGCCTTAACGGTGTAGGCGGCGTCCTTGTCCATGGGGACGTTCATATCCATGTGGTTGTTCATGGGAATTGAGGTAAGGAGCTTGCCAATATCGCCGCTTTTTTCACTGCGATACAGGTTGTAGCCGGTAGCGCCGGGAATGGGCGACCACATAAGCATTACGTTGGTTCCCATGCGCATCGGGAAACCGGGCATCCAACTGGGACCGGCCGCCAAAGAGAGGCTGGCGGAACAGATTATTGCCAAGGCAATTAAAAATTTAGCGATGGTTTTGCTCATTGCGAGACGTTCTCCTTTCCACTATTCGGGATAAAGCAATTTTCATACCCATATTCATCAGCAAGTGAATTAATCAGTTCTGACATGGCCTTTGCGCGCCGCTGGGTTTTTATGCGTCCTTCTACTATGGGTTTTATCACCCTTTCAAAGGGCACAGGTGAGGGATTTAACACATCGTACACCTGAACCAGCAGCCAGCGGTCTCCGCCTTCCTTCAGCTCAACGCTGAACGGCTCTTGTGAGCATTGCCCCTTGGACATAGGCTCAATCACGTTGTAAATCTCAGCGGGAATTTCAACTTTGGGGTAACACCCTATCGCACCGGAAGACTCCTTGGCAGCACTTATTCCGCTGACCTTGGCGAGTCCGGAGAAATCTTCTCCCGCCTTGACCTTCACGTTTATCTCTGCGGCGCTCTCCTGGGTATCGAACTCCATGAGGCTTATACACCAGCGCATCGGCTCGGTGAAATCCGCCTGATTCTCCTCGACATATTTCTTCATGTCTTCATCTGTGACGGGCTGCTCCTCAGCATCCCTGGCAATCTTGTCCTTGAGAAGTTTGGAGAGGTTTCTTTCACCCTTTACCCTGATCATCTCTTTTGTCGTATCGGATATGTCGAGGCCGAGACTGTAGGCTTCCTCAGTTACAACCGCCCGCTCGATAAACTTGCTCAGATGATTTGCGATCTTGTCTTCTCCATGACTTGAACTCATGCGCATAAGTTCAGGTACAAGGATATCAAGCGTGAAATCCATCCCCTTGATTTTCGCCACGGGTTCGGTTTTGGGCAATTTACCACTCAGAATGTCCCTGACCTTTTCATTGTCGAAATCGACGTCTTTGCGCTTGTCGACCAGCTCGATTACACGAGCTTCAAAGGCCTCTTTGCGAAGCTTGAAGACGGCTTCCCCACGGTTGTTCGCCAGCCATATCTGCTGAACCTCCTCGGGAGAGTGCTTCTCCTCTACCCGAATAACCAGAAAACCGACATCCTGAAAGAAGGGCTCGAAGACATGACCAGTTTCGGCGTCGAGAAACTTCTGGACGACGGGAGCGGGAAATTTATCCGCGTTCTGCACGGTCATCCAGCGCGTCTGTCCGCCCGTCTGGGCGGACAGACCGAGACTTTCCTTTATTATCAGGGCCTCCATGTCTTCGCCGGACTTGATCCGCTCGTAGACTTCTTTTGCCTTGTCCATTTCCTTTGCGACAAAAATCCTTACTACGACTTCGGGCAAGGCGGGGGGAGACATGGCAAGCAATTCTGCATCGGTAGGGCTGACCTCAACGCCGATGACCTTCTCAGCGTATACGGCAGGCATATACCGCGTGATCATCTCGTATTCTCTGGCGGCGTAATAATTGTCCGAAGCAAGCCCCATGCCCCGGGCTCTTTTGGCTGCAAGATGATTGACAGCTATCTGCTTTATGTTGGCTTCTTTCAAGCTTTCTTCAACATCCTCGAACTGATCCGGGTTTTCGTTACTGGTCGAGTAGGCCCAGATTTTTTTGACCTCTCCGTAGGTAAGAACCTCATCCTTGAACTTGAGGATGGGATCGGTGTCTTTGTACCTGCAAACCTTCTCTTCGGCCGTAGCGGTTTCCGTGACGGCGGTTCCCGCGCATCCTGAGGCCAAAAGCGCGGCCGTTAATATGAAGAACACCGCGCACAAAAGAGCCGGCGTCCTTTTTCCTGCTGAAATTCTCATCTTGAGAGCACCTCCGGTTTTGCCTTTCATCGGCATGTCGTCTTTTGGGTAAAATTACTCCGCGGGCATGGCTCTCCCTGAGAAAAGCTCGCGCCCGAAAACAAAAGAGGGGTATTCCCCTAAGGAATTCCCCCTCTTTATTACTTGGTCTTTTTGGTCTTTACGGCCTTGGCGGCCTTTACGGCCTCCCTGATGCGTTCCTTGCGGACTTTTCTGCGGCGCTTGATCTCTCTTGCTCTTTCGCTGATAGACACTTTTTTACCTCCGGGCAATTAATCTTCTTCTTTTCGTCTGAAAAGGATTAAAGATTTAGTTTTAAATTCATCGGCCGGTGATTATTTTCACGCGGCTGTCAAAGCCATTAAAACTCTATCCCACGCTGGGCTTTTACCCCCTTCGCGTAGGGGTGCTTTATCTCCCGCATCTCGGTCACGAGGTCGGCGGCCTCGATTAGCTCTTCTTTCGCCCCTCTTCCGGTAATGACAAGGTGGACATTCTCGGGCTTTTCTCTTATCAATTCAAGCACCATGTCTATGGAGACGAGACCGAGCGACACCGCGCAATTGAGCTCGTCGAGTATGACCATGTCCCACTTGCCGGAAAGAACCCTCTCGCGCCCCGCCCGGAAGGCTTCCCGCGCCGCCTCTATGTCTTCTGCGGCGGGGGTTTCCTTGCCGAGGCCGACGAAGCCGCGCCCCATCGGGTGCAGCTCGAAGCCGGGGAGAAATTCCGGGGCCCTAAGTTCCCCGTACTTCCAGCTTCCCTTTATGAACTGCACCATCGAGACCCGGAGCCCCTGCCCCACGGCGCGAAGCGCAAGACCCAGAGCGGCTGTGGTTTTACCCTTGCCGTTGCCGGTGTTGACTATGACCAGACCCTTGCGAGACATTCGACGTCCTAGAATTTCGGAAGGTTTAGTCCCATTCCGCCGGTTATCTTGTTCATCTCGGCGGCCACCATCTCCTGGCTTTTCTTTATTGCCTCGCTCACGGCGGCGACGATGAGGTCTTCGAGCATCTCCACGTCGTTGGGGTCTACGACCTCGGGGGATATCTTGAGAGAAAGGATATCCTGCTTGCCGTTGACCTTGCAGGTGACCATGCCGCCGCCCGAGCTTGCCTCGATCGTTTTTTTGGCGAGTTCTTCCTGCATCTGCCCCATCTTCTGCTGCATCTGCTGGGCCTGACGCAGCATGTTTCCAAGTCCCTTCAACTCAAGTCTCCTCAGTTATTATTTACTTTTTGTAGTTTTCGGCTCTGTTCTGGATTTCGCCGCCCAAAAGCGCCTGGACTTTTCTGACTACGGGAGACGAAATGGCCTCCTGCCAGTTCTTTCGTTCGAGGTCCGTTTCGCGCCTCTTCCTGTCGGCGGTCGATTCGCTGCCGCTCGCGACGGTAAGGGAAAGGCTCACCTTCCCGCCCGAAAGCTCCGAGGCTATTCGTCCGAGCTCCTCTTCCGCGTTTTCGGCGGTCGGTCTGTGGTCAGGCTCGACTTCAATCGCGAGGGCGCGCTTCCCCGCGTCCCAATGGACAATCTTCGCGTGCTCCCTGAAAGTCGCGGACGACAAAGGGCCGAGCCGCTTTAAAATCTCCGCCCAGAGGGTTTCGGAGGTATGGACGACATCCTTTTGCGGCTCGGGAGGAGGAGGCTCGACCGCAACTTCCTGGGCGGCGGGCGCGGGGGCCGGAGGCCTTGCAATCTCCGCCCTGGGGGTAACCGCCACGGAAGGCGCGACGGCCGCCGGAGGCGGGCAGGCCGCGACCTGCGGAGTCCTCGCCGCCAGAGCGGCCGCCCGTTGCGGTATCTCCGAGAGATTTATCAGGGAGGGCATTCTGGTCATCTTCAGAAGCGTCATCTCGAAGACGACGCCGGGCCGGGACGCAGAGCGGAGCTTTTCCAGTCCGGCGGAGATCATGTCAAAAAGGGCGTGAAGCTCTTCCCAGGAACACTTGTCGAGGATATCCCGGACCTCGGCTATCTCCTCCGCGGTCAGGTCTACCAGATTCACCGACTCGCGGGAGGTCCTCAGCACCGCCAGGTCCCTGAAAAGGTCCTGCAGATCCAGCGCGAAGCGCTTTACGTCGAAGCCGAACTCCTCCGCCTCGCCCAGCCGCTCCAGCACGCCCGCCCCGTTATGCCCGGTTATGTCTCTCGCGACGGAAAAGAGAAGTTCTCTGTCCACGACGCCGAGCACGTCCATCACGTCCTGATAGGTGACCTTCTGCCCCGCATAGGAGATAACCTGGTCGAGCAGGGACTGGGAGTCGCGTACGCTTCCCTCCGCCTCCCTCGCTATCGCCATCAGGCTCTTGTCGTCGATTTCTATCGCTTCGGAGTGGCAGATGTCTCCCAGAAGACCGCTGAGTTCCTTCGAGGTCAGTCGCTTGAAGTCGAACTGCTGGCAGCGGCTGAGTATGGTGACGGGAACCTTGTGCGGGTCGGTGGTCGCGAAGATGAAGACGACGTGGGGCGGAGGCTCTTCCAGAGTCTTCAGAAGGGCGTTGAAGGCCCCTCCCGAGAGCATGTGGACCTCATCTATAATATAGATGCGGTATTTGCCCTGCGAGGGAGCGTAGCGGACGATGTCGCGGAGCCTCCGGATATCGTCGACGCTGTTGTTGGAGGCGCCGTCGATTTCGAGAACGTCGGGGTGCCTGCCCTCGGCGATTGAAAGGCAGGCCTCGCAGTGGTTGCAGGGCGCGGGAGTAGGCCCCTCCTGGCAGTTCAGGGCCTTCGCGAAGACCCTCGCGGCGGAGGTCTTGCCCACTCCGCGAGTCCCGGTGAAGATATAGGCGTGCGCAATCCTGCCGCCCGCTATGGCGTTTTTGAGGGCCCGCACGATATGCGACTGCCCGCGAATCTGGTCAAAGGTCTGGGGACGCCACTTGCGCGCCAGAACGAGATAGGTCATAGACCCTTCCTGAGGATTTTGTGGTTAACGCAGGAAGACTGGGTCCGGGGATGGCTGGGCTTCCTGCGGCGCCCGAAGTATCCGGCTGCCGCTGCTTCCTTCCGGACCTGACGGGATTCACCGGACTCCGCCGCGCAGGGCCCAGCCATCCCCGGACCCAGTCTTTCACAATTCGGGACCTGTCCGCAAACAAGCCCTTAAAATAAATTGGCGGAGAGGGAGGGATTCGAACCCCCGGTACCCGTAAGGTACAGTTGATTTCGAATCAACCGCCTTCGACCACTCGGCCACCTCTCCGCGCTTAACCGGAATATTGCAGATTGTCAGCGCCGTTCGTTGAAAAAACGGCTCAAAATTTCCGAGGCCTCACTCCGTAGCACGCCCCTCACCACTTTTATAGAGTGGTTGAGGCGGGGATCGTCCGATACGTCGTAAAGACTTCCAGCCGCGCCGGCTTTGGGGTCGTCCGCTCCGTAGACGAGGAGCGGAACCCGTGCCTGCAAAAGAGCGCCCATGCACATCAGGCACGGTTCGAGGGTCACAACCATCACCGCCCCCTCCAGCCGCCACGAACCTAGCTTTTTCGCGGCCTTGCAAAGGGCGATGCACTCGGCGTGTCCAAGCGGGTCGTTTCGCGTCTCGCGCAGGTTGTGCGCCCTCGCAATAAGCTCCCCATCCCTGAAGATCGCAGCGCCCACGGGAACTTCTCCCAGGGCGAAGGCCTTTTCGGCCTCTTCGAGGGCGATGGACATTGCCCCCGAGAGCCAGGGTTCATCAAGATAACATGTAGCAATTCCGGATGCAATCATGCAAGCGCGCCTTCCCGCCATCGGCGAAGGAGAGGAAGATAACACAGGTTCTGGAGCTAAAAAAGAGCCTCCTGCTCCTTGACGCGAAGAGAGCCTCTGTGAGATTGACTAAGGAATACAATTCAATGCAAGGGTAGAAACAAGATGATTATAGATACCGGCGGACGCAAGGGCCGCGCCCTCTTGATGCTGCTGGTTTGCGCGGCTGCCGCCCTGCCCTTTCTGGCGGTGAAATTTGCCCCCGTGACCGACCTTCCGCAGCAGGTATCCCAGCTCCGCCTCCTTGCGGAAGCCTCCGGCGACCCCGCTTCCCCTTACACGGTCGAGTGGCTGGCGCCGAATCACCTCTCCTACGCGCTTCTGGGACTTTGCTGGGCCCTCTTCTCCCCCCTCGCCGTCGGCAGAATCGCCCTTTGCCTTACGGCGTTTATCTTCTTCGCCGGGGTTCACCATCTTGCGATGATACGGAACCGCCCGGTCTCCTCGGCGATCCTCTCTTCCGCCTTCTTCTTCGGTCCGAGCCTCTACTGGGGTTTTTACGGCTTTCTTCTCGGTTTTCCCATGTTTCTTTTTTTTGTTTCGGAGGTCGCCGGGGAAGACTTTGAAAAACGTCCCTTCGGCGAGAAAACCGCTCTGGGTTTCGCTTTATGGGGACTTTTGCTCTTCTCCCACTCCCTCTGGTTCGCCGCCGGACTGCTATGGTTCGGCCTCAGGCTCATTTTCTTCAGGGAGAAGAGGCGCTTTGCCCTGCCGCTCGCCATCGGAATCCTTCCCTTCGCGCTTTTCGCTGGTTACTGGTATCTGAAGTTGCGGGATTCGGGTTTCGAGTCGCCGAGCAAGATGGCGGTTATGCCCTGGGAGAGGCTTGCCCCGTCATGGTTCGCGGAATGGTCCCTCGGAGGGCTGGAAGGTTGGTTCGAGCCGGTCTTTCTCGTGCTCGTCCTTATTTGGATTATCGCAGGGCTGTGGCAAGCTCGTGGAGAGATCAGAAAAAGAGTCGATCCGGAGCTTCTCCTGCCCGCGGGGTTGTTCCTGCTGGCCGCTTTGCTGCTCCCATACGTCAGCTCGAACACCACCCTTTTCGCCCAGCGCTGGCTCTCCCCCGCGCTGGTCCTCCTGCTTCTCGGGCTTCCCGCGCCCTCGATCAAGCCGCTTGCGGGGACGGCCCTTGCGCTTGCGGCCTTCGCCTCTCTCGCCCTCTTCACAACCATCGCCTGGAAAGAGGTGGAAAAGAACGAATACTCCGGCCTCGAAGAAGTCCTCGCGGCCCTGCCGGATAACTCCTCCGTGCTCGGCCTCGACTACCTCCAGCAGAGCAAATATTTAAAGACCCAAAGGCCCTTTCTCCAGACCTTCGCTTACGCGCAGGCGGTCAAGGGGGCCACCCTCAGCTTTTCCTTCGCCGATTACGCCAACAGCCTCGTCTACTACAGCCCCAAGCGGGAAAGGCCCTGGACCCGGCAGTTGACCTGGTTTCCCCAGAACCTTAAAACCGGCGACCTTAAATACTTCACCCACGTCATCGCCGGGGGGACCGAAGAGACGCACGCTTCTCTCCGGAAAACCGGCTATTTCGAGCCCGTCACCGACAGCGGCGCGTGGCGTCTGTACAGATCGAAACTCTGGGGGAGCAGCGGGGAAAAGGGCGAGTAGAGTTAAACGGTTTTTTCGGCGGGCTTCCTGAGCTTCACCATCGCTATGCTCATCGCCAGATAGACCAGATCCGCCGCCAGCTCCACCAGCCGCACCAGCCCCAGCATCGCCAGAGAAGCCTCGGCGGAGAGTATTTTCGTCAGAAACGGCAACAGCACCATCTCCCTTACTCCAAGGCCCGCAGGAGTAAAAAACGCGGCCAGCCCCAGCGCTCCCGCCAGCCCGAAGACGCCCAGCAGGAAGGGGAGGAGGGTTATCGGCGCTTCGGGGTTCAGCGACGCGACCAGTAACCAGTACATCACCCCGCAGACAATCTGGACGATAAGCGACCCCCAGAAGCCTCCCATCACCGCCTTGTAATCCACCCTAAGGCCTTCGGCGAGATGGCTCCTGCCGAGCAGCTTGAGCGCGATGAGCAAAAGGAAATTAAGTACCGGGGGCCAGAGGATGAGAAGCGAGGAGACGGCGACGAGGGCGGCGAACTTCTGGAGCATTGGGTCGAGCGCCAGTATCGAGCCGGAGAGGGCAAGCCCGGCGAAGCCGAAGAGGGCGCACATGAAGATGTTGAGCGAAACCTCCAGCACGCTCGCGAGGATGACCCCTTCATGGGTCGCCCCAAGGGGGGAGAAGAAGACCATGCGAGCCAGAAGCCCCGCCACCTTTCCCGGAGAATACCTCCCTATCCACGAACGGGCGTAGGCGT
The DNA here is from genome assembly GCA_004322275.1 of bacterium. NCBI lineage: Bacteria > bacterium. The sequence continues at coordinate 45,215 of SCTA01000003.1, read as the reverse complement.
AGTTGCAGAGGTTCCAGTTTATGCCCCCTCCCGAGATGGTCGAGAGGATCACCCTGAAGGTGCCGGAGATCACGAACCTTGAAAGAATCGACAAAATAAGAGCCGCGAAAAGGAATCGCCACTCCAAGGAGAGCGACAGCAGGGCCTCCACGTCGATCTTGCGGACGTAATCGACGATGACGGCCGCGGTGACGACGTAAAAAGCTGCTACCGCGATACGGAGCGCTATCCGGGCCGTGCTTTTATTCCTCGAATGATCCATTAAGCCTGCTTGTTCGCTTTAATCACTTATTTTCTGTAATAAGCGAAGTAATAGAAGTTATCTCCGTCGTTTCCGAAAGCCCTAAAAGGACGATATCTGCGGGCCGGTTCGGCCGGGAGGCGGAGTTTCATGCCTATCCAGTGAAAACCTGTTTTTCAGGCGATCATTTAATGTTTTAGGGCTTAAAGGTCTATTTACGGATAAGCCCTTAATCAGCGTATGTCGGCGCCGCAGTGGGGGCAGTTGACGACGAGGCCGCTTTTGAGCTTCCCTCCGCACCTGCTACACGCCCAGCCGTAGAAAGTTACGCCCCCGGCGAGGATAAGGACGGCTCCGAGGGCGAGGCGGAACCACGAGGGGTTTTCAGGGCCGCCGAGGAGTATGACGAGGCCGATAATCTGGGTGAAGCAGCCGCCGAATCTGGTGGTGGCGTACCTCACCGCGTGGGCCGCCGGCCTCGGGGTGTCGATTATGACGGTTTCGGCGTCGGGCACGGTGCAGCCGCAGCGGGGGCAGGAGACAGCCGTGGACGAAATCTCGGCGCGGCATTCCGGGCAATTTATGAGCGCCATCGAACCTCCCTAGTCGCTGAATTTTTCTTTTATAGAGTCCATCAGTTCCCTTGTCTTCTCCTTGCCGGTCTCCACCGCTTCCCTCGTTTTCTCCCGGGTTTTCTCCAGACTCTCGTTGATCTCCTTGCTGGATTTTTCCGGCGGCAATTCACAACCCGTAATAAAGGCAAGGACGACTGCAAGGGTCATTGCCGTTGTTATCTTTGCCATGACAGCCCTCCGGCGCGGTAAAGGGTGAATGCTGTTTGACCCGTCCTTCAACGCAAAAGAAGGAAGCGGATTATTTGAATTTGTCCTTCAGGTCTTCCATCGCCTTATCGATCTTTTCGCCCGCCTTTTCAGCCGGGCCTTTCCGGCATCCGGCGAAAAACGCAAGCGCGAGGACGGTCAGCAACAGGGCAATCGCCTTTTTAAACATCAGGAACCTCCCGGTGTCCTATGAATGTAACAGTTTTTTCGGATTTTACGGTAACTCATCCGTTTCCGGCCAGCCACAAAAATTTCAGGGCGCGGATTTCAAAAATTGTGCTCTTGCGCATAATATTTTATAGGTTTAATATCTGCCCCGCTAACGGGCGACGGCCCGCTTTAAGCCCTGACTCATCAAGGAGAAAAAGTTTTTCCATGGACGATTCCAGTAGTCACCCTAGAAAGTTTTCCGACATAACCGCGCTCTAAAAACCCCTCCCGAGGTCAAAACACCCCTCTCACGGCGTTTTCGGAGCGTGTAAAACCGAAAGACGCCGATGAATCCAATTCTCATCCAGGAAATCCGCTTTCATCTCGCGCGCGGTGACAAGAAGGTAATCCAGGAGTTCGCCGAGGATTTTCACCCCGCGATGCTGGCCGAATTCGTCGGCCCCATGAACGCGCCGGACCTCGCCTCCTTCCTCCAGTGCCTTCCTCCGCTTCAGCGCGGCGAGGTTTTCTCCTATCTGGAAGTCCCCGTGCAGGTCAATCTTGCCCACTCCATGCGGCGCGACCAGCTTGCCGAACTCGTCACCAACATGAGTCCTGACGAGCGCGCCGACCTCGTGAAAAAGCTGAAGGAAGAGACTCTCGAAGCCCTCTGGCCCGCACTGGCGTGGGCCGAGCGCGAGGACATAAGAAGGCTTTCGGGATACGCCGAGGGGACAGCCGGGGCTGTCATGACCACCGACTACGTCACCCTCCTCCCGAACCAGACCGCGCGCGAGGCTATAGATTCGATCCGGAGAGAGGCTCCCGACCGGGAGACCATCTATTACGCCTACGTCCTCGGCCAGGACAGAGAACTCATCGGCTCCACCTCTCTCAAAGACCTGATTCTGGCGCGCCCGGAAACGAAGGTCGAAGAACTGATGGTGCCGAACCCCATTTCGGTCCGCCTCTCCGACGACAAGGAGCAGGTGGCCATCACCATCGGCAAGTACGACCTTCTCGCAATACCGGTCGTGGACGACGACGGGCGGATCGTCGGCATAATCACCGTCGACGACATAGTCGACGTCGTGCAGGACGAGGCGACCGAGGACATGCAGAAGGCCGGCGGCATGATGGCCCTCGACGATCCCTACCTGAACACCACCTTCAAAAGGATGTTCTCGAAACGGGCCGGCTGGCTCGCGACCCTCTTCGTCGGCGAAATGCTCACGGCCACGGCTATGGGCTATTTCGAGGGCGAAATAGCGAAGGCGGTGGTCCTCGCCCTTTTCGTGCCCCTCATCATATCGAGCGGAGGCAACGCCGGCTCGCAGGCCTCAACCCTCGTCATACGCGCGATGGCGCTTGGAGAGGTCACCCTGCGGGACTGGTGGAAGGTCTTCTGGCGCGAGCTTTCGGTGGGTTTCGTGCTTGGAGGTCTTCTGGGCGTGATAGGTTTTTCCCGTGTGGTAATCTGGCAGTCGATCTATCCCATGTACGGCGAGCATTACATGCTGATAGCCCTCACGGTTATGACAAGCCTTATCGGCGTAGTCACCTTCGGGACCCTCGCGGGGTCGCTCCTTCCCTTCGTCCTTAGAAGATTCGGCATGGACCCGGCGAGCGCTTCGGCCCCCTTCGTGGCGACGCTGGTTGACGTGACGGGGTTGATTATTTATTTCGGCTCGGCGATGCTGCTGCTGAGGGGGACATTGCTCTAGGTGTCCTGTGCGGTCAGTGGCTTCCGTTTGATATTTAAAGACGAAGGACAAATTTAAGACTGGTTTATTAACGGCACAGGATTTTGTCGCCGGGGCTTCTCGCGACGTTTTTGTGCAGCCTCTCAAGGGGCTTAAGGCCACTGGAGAAAACCGCACCTAAACTTCCGGCAAACTATTTCGGCGAAGGGCAAGGAGTCCGCAGGGCGCGCGGTCGAAGGCAGTATCGTTAATACGCCAAGACCCGCGCCCGAGAAACGACGCGGTCCTTCGGCGAAATAGGAAGCCGGAGGGCTACTTAGACTCGATCATCTGCTGCCTCATAGGCGCCGGTATCGAATGCCGGATCCGGTTAATCTGCGAGAGAATGCCGAAATCCTCGTCGTTAAAGCAGAAAATCTCTTTTATTACGAAGTTGTCGACGAAACCGTTGCCGCAGAACTCCCCGAAGGCGAAGCTCCCGAGAAGGCCGGAGGGGTCCTGCTGCAGGCAGACTCCCTGGTGTTCAAAGTCGATCCAGACATGGTCGGTGGGGCCCTCGGGACTCATCACTATCCCTGTCACGATTCTTATCTTTTCCGCCGGTATCCCCATGCAGCGGTAGATGCTCGCCAGAAGCGCCGCCTTGCCGAGGCAGCTCGCCTCTCCGTCCCTGAGCGCCGTTCCGGGGTTTGACGCCGGAATGTGCCCGGCGTAATCCACTTTGTCCCTGACGAAGAGATACGCCTCCTCGATCGTCTTGAATTCCTTGACCTTCTTGACGATTTCCGGGTGTTCGGGATCTACGAGGGACTGATAGGAGTCGGGGTCCGTAAAGATAAAATCGTGGAAGGGAGCTTTGTCTTTTTCTCCGGCCGAAGCGGCGGAGGAAAAAAAGCACGCCAGGAACAGAAAAAGGAATACATAAAGAAAAAACGTCCTGCTCATAGGCAGTGATTATGACACAGGTGAAATATTGCGCAATCAAAAAGCGTGCAACGATGATTATCCCTTTATCCCTTGATGCGCGAAAAGAAATCCTTCAGAGCGGCAAGGAGGTAGCTCGCAAAGGGCAGGTTCCCCCGCTTTCCCTCGCGCCCGGCGAGCTTTCCTTCCTCGTACCAGTTCTTCAGCATGAAGCGCTGAATCTTTCCGGAGGAGGTTTTTGGAATCGTATGGGGGGCGACGAGGACGACCCTGTCGGGGCGGCAGCCGGTGGCGTTTACGATGGATGTTCTTATCTCCTCCTCCATTCCCTCGCGGGGACGGGCGGTTTCGGCGACAACCACAATCTCCTCGACGCCCCTTTTCGTTTCCCTGGTCGAAAAGACAGCCACCCCTCCCGGCCGGAGACCCTCAACGGCTGCTGCGGCTTCGAGGTCCTCGGCGAAGTAGTTCCTTCCCGCCCTTATGACCAGATCCTTCAGCCGCCCGCAGATGTAGAGGTCGCCGCCGAGGACAAAGCCCAGGTCTCCGGTGTGGAGCCTGCCTCCCGCAAGGGCTTTCCCGGTAGCTTCGGGGTTTTCAAAGTACCCCGCCATCACCGAGGGGCCTTTTACACAAATCTCGCCCCTCCTCCCTTCCGGCAGAGCTTCTCCCAACTCGTTCACTATGCTCACCTCAACCGTGGGAAGGGGCTTGCCCACCGAGACCAGAACCCTCGCCAGAGTTCCTTCGGCGGCTTTGACCGCCCTCCCCTCCCCGTCGAGCAGGGCGCGGTCGAAGCCGAGGATTCCGGCTCCCTCGCCGGGGCCGGAGAAGGTCACCGCCAGGGTGTTTTCCGCAAGCCCGTAGGCGGGCAGGAAGGACTTTGGGGAAAGCCCGTAATCCTTGAATCTGCCGGTAAAGGCGCGCACCGTTTCGGGGTTTATGGGCTCCGCGCCGCAAAGGGCTACGCGCAGGGAGGAGAGGTCGATCCCCTCGATTTCGGAGTCGCGCACCTTTCTCGCGGCGAGGCTGTAGGCGAAGTTGGGAGCGGCGGTCACCGTGGCGCGGTTTTCAAAGATCATCCGCAGCCACCTCGCCGGACGGCGCAGGAAATCCATCGGAGAGGCGCAGTAGAGGGGAAGCCCCCAGTAGAGGGGGGCTATCGCCATCCCTATGAGTCCCATGTCGTGATAGAGGGGAAGCCAGCTTACCCCCGCGTCCTCTTCGCCGAGGCCGAGGACCGAGCCTACGGCGCGGATGTTGGCGAGAAGGTTAGAGTGGGTGAGGGCGACACCCTTCTGGACCCCCGTGGAGCCGGAGGTGAACTGCAAAAGACCCAGCGAGGAACCGTCGAAGGCTGACGGGATAAAGGGGGGTCCTTTCCGAAGCTCCTCCGGCGAGGCCAGAATCAGCGTCCCGCCCGCCTCGACGGGGCCACGGGCGATGGGCAGCATCAACTCTTCGGTGACAAGGATTTTGGCCCTCGTCACCGCCGCGAGCTTTTTCAGATTCTCCTCGTAATCGCCGAGGAGGTTGAGCCTGACCGGCGGGTAGAGGGGAACCGGGACGGCTCCAAGCAGAAGAGCGCCGAAGAAGGTCTCGAAAAAGCCGATGGAGGTGGGAAGGATTATTAAAACCCGGTCTCCGTGAAGAATTCCCCTCCCGGCAAGGGAACCCGCCGCGCGCGCGGCCTTTTCGTAGAATTCGCCGAAGGTGAAGGACTCTCTGGCGCTGTCCTTCTCGTAGAGGGTGAGCCAGCGCTTGTCCCCTGAGAGGTTCGCCCTCATTGTGAGCACGTCGGCCAGGGTTTTCGCTCCTGCCGGACCACCCGCCGCGGTCTTCATTCCGCCGCCCCGCTGTAGAGTTCGCTCACTGCCTTGTGGGCCAGGAACGCCAGTTCCTTGCGGTTTTGCTCCCTGCCGGGGACTATGGGGTCGCCGAAGCGAAGCTCCACTAAAATCTCTCCCGCGCCGAGGACCTTTTTAAGGAGGTGCTCGAACATCGACCCCTCGCCCCAGCGCCAGACCGAGGGATCGGCGGGCCTGAGGTATTTTATCGCCAGCGGAACCACCGGACCTTGGGCTCTGACCACCGCCTCGAAGAGCATGGGCAGGAAGGGCGCAATCTTATCTCCGTCGCCGCGTATTCCCCCCTCGGCGAAGACCAGAGCGCTCTCTTTCCCGGCCAGTATACCGGCGACCTTCATGAGAGTCTGCTGCGAGCGGCGAGCCGAGGTGCGGTCTATGAAGACGACTCTTCCCGTACGGGCGACAAGCCCCGCGAGCAGCCAGCGGGAGACCTCCTCCTTGGCTATAAATCTGCCCGGAAGGACTGAGCCCGCCACGATGGGGTCGAAGTAACTGAGGTGGTTCATTGCTACGAAGGAGCCGGGGGCGGGGATTTCGCCCCTGACTCGCACCCGTATCCGGAAAATCCGAAGGGCGAGGGCGCACCAGTTGCGGGTGGCGAAATGGCGTCCGCCGAGGGCGGTAAAGAGGGCTACCAGGGGCAAAAGAGCGACGAGCGCCGTTAACCCCGCCGCCCACCGGAGCCCCCGGAGGAAGATCACGGCAGTCCGGAGGTTTTCTGCCCGCGAGGCGAGCAGACCAACACGTCGCAGGGAGCCTTGTTGGCGGCTGATCTGGCCACCGAGCCGAGAAAGAGTTCGGTCAGCTCGGTGGTGGCGTGGCTGCTGACGACGAGCAGATCCGCGCCGAGGGTCTGGGCCTCTTCGAGGAGCTTCTTTTTCGGGTCGCCCGCCGATACCGCCACGGCCGCGCCGGGAAGGTTGAGGGCGGCCGCCCACTCGGCGAGTTTCTTTCGCCTCTCGGCGAGGAGGTTGTCTATGTTGGTGAAGAGGTGGTGGAAGCGCCCGGTGGAGACTATGTTGAGCACGGTGTAGTTCGCGTCCGGCTCGCAGATTTTCTGCATGGCCGCCGCGAGGACCGCCGGAGCCTCGTCTGAGATGTCCGCGCCGAGGAGCACCTTGCGGTAGCCGTGCTTCGGGGGTTTTCTCACGATGAGAACCGGCGTGGTCGAACTTCTGAGCACCCTGCCGAGGGTAGCGGCGACGGAGCCGCCGCCCGGATGGGGCCCGCCGACGACTATGTAGGGAGCCCTGCAACGCCTCGCCGTCTCTATTATCTTCTGCGCCGCCTGCCCCTCCTCGACGGAGCCGTGGATGTCTATTCCTTCCGCCGAAGCGCCGGAGAGCAGAGCCGCGAAATCACGCTCGGTCTCGCTACGCGCCTCGTCCACCATCTTCTTGAGGGCGGGAAGCAAAGGCCCCTTCTCCTCTTCGCCCAGAAGGCTCTCCGAGACGTGAAGGAGCCGGACTCCGCAGCCGAGCTTTCGGGCGATCCTTATCGCCGTGGATAAGACCGCCGGAGATATCTCGGAAAGATCGACCGCAGCAACCACCCTCGAAAGATGAGTCATCTGCCTTCTCCGTCTCAGGGTGAGATGAGGATATCGAGAATCTCCGCGTAGCGCCGTGACGCCTCGGCGACGACCTCGGGGGGAAGCGCGGGGCCGGGATCGGTCTTGTCCCAGTCGAGCCCCTCCAGATAATCGCGTATGTACTGTTTGTCGAGGGAATCCTGCGCCTCGCCGACCCTGTAGGAAGCCGCGCGCCAGAAGCGGGAGGAGTCGGGAGTCATGACCTCGTCTATAAGTATCAGCTCGCCGTCCAGAAGGCCGAACTCCATCTTGGTGTCGGCGATGATTATTCCCCGCGAGAGGGCGTACTCGGCGCCGCGCTTGTAGACGGCGATGGCCGCGTCGCGAACCTTTTCGGCCAGTTCCCTGCCGATAATCTCCACGGTCCTCTCGAAGGTGATGTTCTCGTCGTGGAGGCCGATTTCGGCCTTCGTGGAGGGGGTGAAGATCGGCTCGGGAAGCTGCTGGGACTCTTTCAGCCCGGCGGGCAGAGGCATGCCGCAGACTGTGCCGGATTTAGCGTATTCTTTCCACCCCGACCCCGAGAGGTAGCCGCGGACGATGCACTCGACGGGAAGGGTTTTGGCCTTTTTCACCAGCATCGAGCGGCCCCGCAGAATGTCGGCGTACTTTCTCGCCTCTTCCGGGTATTTCGCGGGGTCGGCGGTGATTACGTGGTTTTTTATTATGTCCGAGGTCTTGTGAAACCAGAAGAGGGAGAGGTTGTTGAGCACCTCGCCCTTTCCCGGAATCGGCGTCGGCAAAATCACGTCGAAGGCGGAGAGCCTGTCGGTGGTTACTATCAAAAGGCTCTCGCCAAGGTCGTAGATGTCGCGCACCTTGCCCCTGGAGACCATTTTTAGTCCGGGAAAATCGGTATTGAAGACAGTCGCCATGCGTATCCCTAGTCCCCTATCTCAAGAATTTCATATTCCTTCACGTTCCCCGGCGCGTTGACCACGATGTCGTCGTCCAGAGTCTTGCCGATCAGCGCACGCGCTATGGGGGAGGTCACCGACAAAAGCCCCTTGTGGATATCGGCCTCGAAGGGGCCGACTATCCGGTATACCGAGACGTCTCCGGTGTCGAGGTCTTCGAGCTTGACCCTGCAGCCGAAAAGGACCTTGGTCTTCGGCCCCGGCGTGTAGTCGACGATCTCGGAACTCGCGAGCTTTGTCTCGATGTCGCGTATCTTGGCCTCGATTATACCCTGCTTTTCGCGGGCCGCATGGTACTCGGCATTCTCGGAGAGGTCTCCGTGGGAACGGGCCTCCTTTATCTCCTGAATCACAAAGGGACGCTCCGCCCTCTTGAGCCTGTCGAGTTCCTCGCGAAGCCGTTGAAAACCTTCTCGGGTAATCGGGGTTCTTTCCATTTTGGTCGAATCCTCCATTGGGAGATGCACTGGTCTGTTCAATCCCGGCGCTGAAAAAACTTCGGAAGTTGTTTATAAAACGTCGCGAGAAGCCCCGGTTACAAGGAGACGCGGAGCGAGACGCGAGACAGTATGCGGCAATACGGCGAGCGGAGAGCGAGCACGCGACGCAGTAAATGGGGCTCGCAGCAGTTTTTCAAACAACTTCCTAACCTACTTCGTTGTAGGGCCGCTCGCGGAACTTCACACCCGTTTTCGCAGCTACTTTCGCGCAAAGCGCGATATCCACTCCGGGCAGGGCGACCGCGGTCGCCGTCACGTCCTTTATCTTTTCGGCGCTCTTTTTCAGAAAATCAAGAAGCGAAGGATACGCGCCCCTTAGCGCCGGGCGGCATATCCTCTCGTACTGCTCCTCGTCGGGGGCGTTGAGGCTGACGCTCAGGGCGTCCACGGCTCCCGCCAGCTCCCCTGTCACGTCCCTGCCGTGATAGAGGTTGGCGAGGCCGTCGGTATTTACCCGTATCTTCCTCACGCCGAGCTTTTTAAGCTCCCAAGAGATTTTAATCACCTCGTCGAGCCTCGTGAGCGGCTCGCCGAAGCCGCAAAAGACTATCTCCGCCCACTTACCCGGCCCCCCGCGCTCCTGCACCGCCTGCAAAACCTCTTCAACCGAGGGCTCGCGGGTGAGGGTGAGATCGTGGCCCTTTACCGTGGCCGAGCGGTGCTTGGGGCAAAAGACGCAGGCATTGGTGCATCTGGCCGTTATGTTGAGATAGAGCGAATCCCGTATCGGATACGCTATCTCGGGGGCCGCCGCCTCTCCCACTCCGAAAAGCTCCCGGCTGGCCGCCGTCGTGATCCGCGAAACATCCTCAAGGGTCAGCCCCTTCAGCTCGGCCACCTTGCGGGCGGTATGAATTATGTTCGCGGGCTCGTTTTTCTTTCCCCGGAGCGGCTGCGGCGAGAGAAAGGGGCAGTCGGTTTCGAGGAGGAGCTTCTCGACGGGGACGCTTTTCACCACCTCCCGGAGAAGCCCGTTCGAGGGGTAGGTGACGGTGCCGGGTATGGAGATGTAAAACCCCAGCGCCAGAACCTCTCTGGCGAAGTCTACCCCCCCTGAAAAGCAGTGCAACACCCCCCGAAGCCCCCGCCGGGCCTCCTCTTTCAAGACTTCCAGAGTCTCGGCGTGCGCCTCCCTGTCGTGTACGACGAGGGGAAGTCCGATTTCACGCGCCCGCGCAGCCTGCGCCCTGAACCACTTTTTCTGCGTTTCGCGCGGCGAGTGATCGCGGAAAAAATCCAGCCCGGTCTCGCCCCAGCCAACGACCCTTTCACTCTTCGCGAGGGTTGAGAGGTCGTCCAGCGTCGCCTCGGTCATCGCTACGGTGTCGTGCGGGTGGACGCCGGCCACGGCCCAGACGTCGTTCTCCCTCTGGGCGAGGGCGACCGCCTTCCGGGAATCGGGAAGGTCCACGCCGACGGTGATGAAAGCACCGACGCCCGCCTCCCTGCCCCGTCTCAGCACTCCGTCTACATCCTCCACGAGCCCCTTGTAGGTGAGGTGCGCGTGGGTATCTACGATCACGTAAGCTCTATCCTCGGAAAGAGGGCTTCTCCCTTGCGGACCTTGAGGCCGCCGGGCAGCCCTCCCCAGTGCTCTATCTCGCTGAGCTGCCCTTCCGAGGCGGCTCTGCCGAGGCCGAGCCTCGCCCAGATCTCGTCGCCGGTTTTGGGCATGAAGGGGAAGACAAGAAGGCCGATGGCGCGGAGGGACTCGCACATGTTGTAGAGCACCTCGTCGAGCCTCTTCGCCTTTTCCGGGTCCTTCGCCAGCGCCCATGGGCCGGTGGTGTCCACGTACTTGTTTACCAGCCGCACGAAACCCCAGACGGCGAGGAGCGCCTTGTGAAAGGCCAGTTCGTCCATCGAGGAGCGCATCTCGGCAAGGGCGCTTTTCAGCGTTTCGACAAGCTCGACGTCCTCCGGCGCGGTCCCGCAGCCGCCGAGTTCCGGCACCACCCCGCCGCGATACTTGTCCACCATAGAGAGGACGCGGGAGACGAGGTTGCCGAGGTCGTTGGCGAGATCGGAGTTGATGCGGTGGACAAGCGCCTCGCGGCTGAAATCGCCGTCGAGGCCGAAGGGAACCTCCCGGAGGACGAAATAGCGTATCGCGTCCACGCCGTACTCGTCGGCCATCGCGCCGGGATCGACGACGTTGCCGAGGGACTTGCTCATCTTCTTGCCCTCGACTGTCCACCAGCCGTGGGCGAAGACCTTCTTCGGCAGAGGAATCCCCGCGCTCATGAGAAAGGTCGGCCAGTAGACGGTGTGGAAGCGCAGGATGTCCTTGCCGACGACGTGCACGTCGGCGGGCCAGAACTTCGCATAGTCGCCGCCCTCGTCGGGATATCCCACCCCGGTGAGGTAGTTGGTCAGGGCGTCGAACCAGACGTAGATAACGTGCTTCGGGTCGCCGGGAACGGGAATGCCCCAGGAGAAGGTCGTCCTCGATATCGAGAGGTCGCGAAGCCCCTCCTTGACGAAGGAGACTATCTCGTTTCTCCGGCTCACCGGCTGGATGAAATCGGGGTTTCTCTCGATGTGCTGGAGGAGCTTTTCTCCGTATTTGGACATGCGGAAAAAGTAGCTGGGCTCGGAGAGCTTCTGGGTGGGTCTGCCGCAGTCGGGGCAGGTCCCCTCGATGAGCTGGGTCTCGGGCCAGAAGGCCTCGCAGGGGGTGCAGTACCAGTCCTCGTACTCGCCGAGGTAGATATCGCCCTTCTCCTTCACCCGGAGGAAAAGCTCGCTCACCGCCTTCTTGTGGTCCTCCTCGGTGGTGCGGACGAAGCGGTCGTTGGTGATGCCGAGCTTCTCCCACAGCGACTTGAAGCGGACCACGACGCGGTTGGCCAACTCTATCGGCGTCTCCCCGCGCTCGTCGGCGGATTTTTCGACCTTCTGGCCGTGCTCGTCGGTGCCGGTGAGAAAAAAGACCTCGAACCCCTCGGAGCGCTTGAAGCGGGCCAGCGCGTCGCACGCCACGGTGGTGTAGGCGTGGCCTATGTGGGGCACGTCGTTGACGTAGTAGATAGGCGTCGTGACGTAAAAACTCTTAGTCATTTTTATTCTCCCGCGCGCCGGGCGGCCTTCTTCTGCGCCTGCGCCGTTTGCCCTTGCCGTGACCTCCCGGCGGCGCGGCCGCGGATTCCGGCTCCGCCCCCTCCTCTGCCGGTGGATTTTGCGTTTTTTGGGGCTCGCCCCTCTCGGGCTGGCGGGAAGGTTCCCGCCTCGGCTGGGTTTCAGCCCTCGGAGCGGGAGCGGGCGGAGCCGGAGCGGGCTGCACTTTCCCGGCCTCCGTTTCCTCGCCCTCGTCGTGGTCGTCGCCCGAGTCGTCGGCGCCGGGGACGCCGCCCTGGCTCAGCTTGAATTTCTTGTACTGCTCAAGGTCCACCTCGGTCTCGCCGTGTTCGCCGTAGATGACGAAGTTTCCGTCAAGCGCGTTGCGGCGTATGACCTTGCCCTCGCCCTTTTGCGTCATCACCTTCTTTCCCACCTTCGGCATGCCCCGGCTGAGGTCCTCGTACATCTGGTGCTCGTAGGAAAGGCAGCAAAGAAGCCTGCCGCAGATGCCGGATATCTTGGCGGGGTTGAGGGCGATGTTCTGGCTCTTGGCCATGCGCACGCTTATCGGGGCGAAATCGGTGAGCCACTGGGCGCAGCAAAGCTCCTTGCCGCAGCAGCCGACGCCGCCGATTATCTTTGCCTCGTCGCGCACGCCGACCTGGCGCATCTCGATGCGGGTGTGAAAGAGCCTCGCGAGGTCGCGGACAAGCTCGCGGAAGTCCACGCGGCCCTCCGAGGCGAAGTAGAAGATCATCTTCGAGCGGTCGAAGAGGGATTCCACGGTGAGGAGCTTCATGGGAAGCTCTTTTTCGCGGATAAGGGTCTGGCAGTGCCGGAAGGCGTCCTTTTCGATGCGGACGTTCTCCTCCTCCCGCGCTATCTCCTCGGGACCGGCCAGCCGAAGGACCTTCTTCAGAGGCTGGGGGGGCGTTCCGGTAAGCTCTCTTGGCCCGGTTACGACCTTGCCGAGGGCGAGCCCCCTCTCGGTCTCCACGATTATCCGGTCCCCGGACGAACATTCCGCCTCGGGTGCTTCAAAGGTATATACCTTGCCGGCGCGCCGGAAGCGCACTCCAACGGTTTTCAAATCGTCACTTCCCATCCCTCTTTACCCGCCATTAAAAAGAGGGCGTCGAGGGCAAGCTGCAAGTTTGCGTTTCTGTCAATGAGGGCTCTTACGGCGAAGAGGCGCTCAAGAGATTGAAGGGCGTTTTCATCCGTTTTGGCCCTGGCGTGTAGATTTCTTTCAAGGCAGTCGAGGCGAAGGCCGAGGTTCTCCTTGTCCTTCGACCACTTTTCAGAGGTTTCAAGGCGCTCGATGGGAGTCATCCTTTCGAGGTTTCCGGCCACAACTTCGGCCTCCTCGTCGAGTTTGACCAGCGTCTCCGGGTCTTCCGCCAAAGCGGCCCCCGGCGACCCTCCCGAGAGCGCCGCCATTCTCTTCGCCGCCTCCGGCTTTATCCCGCGTTCTGACAATAAGGCTTCCACGGCCCCCTCGGGGAGAGGGTCGAAGCGGAGCGGCTGGCAGCGCGATACCAGCGTCGGGATGAGCTGGCTTCGGTGGTGGGCCAGCAAAAAGAGGAAGGTTTCCTCGGGCGGCTCCTCGACGGTCTTCAAAAGAGCGTTGGCCCCTTCCCTGCTCATCCGGAATACGTCGCGGATTATAACAATCTTGCGGCCCCTTTCAAAGGCTTGATAGGAAAGGGCCTCAAGGAGCTTTCGCACCTCGTCCACGGAGATCGCCTTTTCCCCCGGAGCCAGGAGGTGGAGGTCGGGGTGGCTTCCCGCCTCGATTTTCCTGCAGCCGTCGCACCGGCCGCAGAAAGCTGCGTTTTTCATCGCGCCGGGGTCCCGGCAGAGGAGCACCTTGGCCGCCGCGCGCGCGGTAAGCTCTTTGCCTATGCCGTCCGGCCCCCAGAAGAGGTAGGCGTGGGGAACGCGCCCCGACCGGAGCGCCCTCTCCAGCACCCTCTTCGGGCGCTCGTGGCCGGTGATTCCTTCAAAACCGCTCATTTTTCGCCGCCGAAGAGGTCGGAGACGCCGAGCCAGACCTTTTTTGCGACCTCCTCGACCGAGCCGCGGCAGTCCACGCGCCTGCACCGCTCAGGATTCCGGAGGCAGATCTCCGCGTAGCCGCTCCTCACCCGGAGGTGAAAATCGAGAGCCTCCTCCTCGAAACGAAGCTCCCCGGTGCCCCTGCCGTTCTCCCGCTCCAGCGACCGCCGAAGGCCGATCTCGGGGTCGAGATCGAACCAGAGGGTCCGGTGGGGCTTAAGGCCGCCGGTGGCGAGCTCGTTCAGGGTGTTTATCACTCCGAGGTCGATGCCCCTGCCGTACCCCTGATAGGCCAGAGTGGCGTCGGTGAAGCGGTCGCAGAGGACTACCTTCCCTGCATCGAGCGCGGGGCTTATCACCTTTTCGACGTGGTGGGCGCGGTCGGCGGCGTAAAGGAAGAGTTCGGCGCGGGAAGAGGGAGGGTCGTCCGTGCGCCCCACCAGGGCCTTGCGGATGTATTTACCCAGCTCGGTTCCCCCGGGCTCGCGTGTGAGGACCACCTTTTGGCCCAGCGACCGCAGCCTTTCGGCCAGAAGCAGGGACTGGGAGGTCTTGCCGCCGCCCTCCCCGCCCTCGAAGGTTATGAAAAGTCCTTCAGACATCTTCCCCGGCCTTCTCAAGGTCCCAGAACTCCCGGCGCATCGGCCTTCCCATCAGTTCCTCGACGGCGGCCCTCGGGCATTTCTCTTCGTGGAGAACCTCCCAGACCTTGCGCACTATCGGCATCTCCACTTCGAGCTTTTCGGCGAGGGCTTTGGCGGAATCGCAGGTCTTAATGCCCTCCGCTACCGAACGCATCGAGCCGAGTATCTCGGGAAGGCATTCCCCCTGCCCGAGGCGCATCCCCACCATCCGGTTGCGGGAAAGGTCGCCGGTGCAGGTGAGAACGAGGTCGCCGAGCCCCGAAAGGCCTAGGAAGGTAAGGGGGTCCGCGCCCATCTTCGCGCCGAGCCTCCCCATCTCCGCCACGCCCCTCGTGATGAGGGCGGCCCTGCTGTTGTAGCCGAAGCCGAGGCCGTCGACTATGCCGGAGGCGAGGGCGATGACGTTCTTGAGCGAGCCGCCGAGTTCGACGCCGACCACGTCGGTGAGGGTGTAAACGCGGAAGAAGGGCCCCGAGAGCGCCCTCTGGAGTTTGTCGGAGAGCTCCGGGTCCTTGCAGGCGAGGCTGAGCGCGGTCGGCATGCCGAGGGCGGATTCCCTCGCGAAGGAGGGTCCCGAAAGGGCGGCGATGCGCGGCGAATATTCCTGGCCGAGAACGTCTTCCAGCACCTCGTTCATCAGCATCAGCGTCCCCACCTCTATGCCCTTGGAGGCGCTTACAATGGGAGCGCCATCCGGCATGAAAGGCTTCGCCTTTTCCATTACGGAGCGCACCGCCTGAGAGGGGCTGACGCTCACCACTATCCCGGCCCCCTTGAGCGCCCATTCGAGGTCGGTGGAAGCGACCACGCCGGGGTGAATCGGCACCGAGGGGAGGTACTGCCGGTTCTCGTGAAAAGTATTCAGGGAATCGGCAACCTCGGCCTCATAGGACCAGAGGCGGACCTCGTTTCCCGAGACGGTCAGAACCTGCGCGAGCGCGGTTCCCCACGCCCCCGCCCCGATTACGGCTACCCTGCACTTCATTCCTCTTCCTTCCCTGCAAGCGGTCTGGGCTTTAGATACCCGGCGGGTATTGTAACCCTCTGCGCGTCCGACCAGAGCCCTTCGAGGTCGAAGACCTTCCTAGACTCCTCGTAAAAGACGTGGACGATGAACGAGCCGAAATCCAGAAGCGCCCACTTGCCCTCGCGAAGCCCCTCCGAGCCGACGAGTTTCACTCCCTTTTCTTTCATTTCGGAGCGGATCGCCTCGGCGATCGACTTTACCCTGCGGTCGGAAGAGCCGCTTATGAAGATGAAGTAATCCGCGTAGCTGGTCAGATTCGACACGTCCAGCACCACGGGTTCCGAGCCCCTCTTTTCGATGGCGGCCCTTACGCTCTCAAATACGTTTTCCAGAATGGTCTTGTCAGCCATTATCCTCTCCGGTGCCGGAGCCCTGGCGTCCCTCGATGAGGGCGCGGACGCCCTCGGGGACCAGATAGCGGACCGAACGTCCTTCCGCCAGCGCCTGCCGGATTAATGTAGACGATATATCAAGGGGTGTAACGGGAATAAAGCGTATCTCCCTGCCCGAAAGATGGCGGTAGCCGGTGGGGAGGGGTTCAAAATCGCCCGCGAAGGCGGGAGGCGGCGGCGGGCAGGCGTTCCACGGGGGCCTTCCCATTACCGCAATGTCGGTAAGGCTGAAAATTTCCCTCGCGCTCTTCCAGGTATCCATCTCCACGAAGGCGTCGGCCCCGACGATGAACCAGAGGCGCGCCGGGGCAAGATTCCCGCCGAGAATCGCCCTGAGGGTGTCCACCGAGTAGCTCGGCCCCTCGCGCCGAAGCTCGATCTCCGAGACCTCGAAGCGAGGGTTGTCGGCTATCGCCGCCCGCACCAGACCGAGCCGCCTTTTTGCGTCGGAGACGGTATCGGGAACCTTGTGCGGCGGGGTCTTGGCGGGCACGAAAATTACGGAGTCGAGGCAAAGCGCCTCGCGCACCTCCTCGGCCGCCCGAAGGTGGGCGAGGTGGATGGGATTGAACGTCCCGCCGAAGAGGCCGACCTTCAAGGGATGCTACTCCCTTACCTGCCCCTGGCCGTAGACGATGAACTTGGTCGTGGTGAGGTCTTCGGCCCCCATCGGCCCGTAACTGTGAATCTTTGTCGTCGAGATGCCCACCTCAGCGCCGAGGCCGAACTCGTAGCCGTCCGAAAAGCGCGTCGAGGCGTTGACCATCACCGTGGAGGAGCCCACCTCCTCCAGAAACCGCTGGGAATTGGCGTAATCGGAGGTGATTATCGACTCGGTGTGAAGGCTCGACCAGCGGTCGATGTGCTCTATCGCCTCGTCCAGAGAGTCTACGACCCGGACGGAGAGGATAAGATCCACGTACTCGGTGTCCCAGTCCTTCTCGGTCGCGGGAACGGCGTCGGGAACTATCGCCAGGGTGCGCCTGCACCCCCGTATCTCGACTCTCTTCTCCCTGAGCTTTCCTATGATGTGGGGAAGGAAGGTGCGGCTGAGGCCGGAGTGGACGAGGAGGGTCTCCACGGCGTTGCAGACGCCGGGGCGCTGGGTCTTGGCGTTTATCACTATTTTTTCCGCCATGTCGAGGTCGGCGGAGAAATCCACGAAGATGTGGCAGACCCCCTTGTAGTGTTTTATCACCGGGATTCTGGAGTTTTCCGAGACGAAGCGGATGAGCCCTTCTCCGCCCCTCGGGATGATGAGGTCTATGTAGTCTTCGAGCTTTAAAAGCTCGACCATCGCCTCGCGCTCCACCGTCCGGACGACCTGAATCGCCCCCTCGGGTATTCCGGCTTCGGCGGCGGCGCGGCAGAGGACTTCGGAGATGGCGCGGTTGGAGTTGATCGCCTCCTTGCCTCCGCGCAGGATAACCGCGTTGCCGGATTTCAGGCAGAGGGCGGCGGCGTCGGCGGTGACGTTGGGCCTCGCCTCGTAGATTATCCCGATAACGCCGAGGGGAATCCGCTTCTTGCCGATAAGGAGGCCGTTGGGGCGCTTCCACATCCTGGTCACCTCGCCAACCGGGTCGGGCTGGGCGGCGACCTCGCAAAGTCCCTTCGCCATCTGGTCGATCGTCTTGTCAGAGAGGGTGAGCCTGTCCACCATCGCCGGGGCCAGGCCGGATTCCTTCGCGGCGGCCAGATCGAGGCGGTTCGCCGCCTTGAGTTCCTCTCGCGCCGCCAAAATGGCGTCCGCCATGGCAATCAGGGCCTTTTCTTTCTGCAAGGACCCCATCCGGGCGAGCTTTCTCCCGGCTTCGCGGGCAACTTTCGCCATTTCCAGCATATCGTCTTTAAGAGCCATTACAACTCCTTTAGATTATCAGTTCAGCCAACAAAACAGACTTTGAAAACGTCGCGAGAAGAGTTCTCCATGCTTTCGGATCAAAATTTACTACACATTCTTACGGCAACTATTTCGGCGAAGGGCAAGGAGTCCGCAGGGCGCGCGGTCGAAGGCAGTATCGTGAATACGCCAAGACCCGCGCCCGAGAAACGACGCAGCCATTCGCCGAAAGAGGAAGCCGGGACTCAGCCGAGCACCACGAGATCGTCGCGGTGGACGACCTCATCACTGTAATACTTGTCACCAAGTCTTTCAACGCTCTCGGTCGTGGAAAGTCCCGCGATTTTGCGTATCTCCGAGGAGGAGTACCGCGTCAGCCCCTTCGCCACGACTTCGCCGTTTTCGTTGGCTATGGATACTCCGTCATTTCTGGAGAATTCCCCGCTGACGGCCACGATTCCCTTCGGCAGGAGGGACTTTTTCTTCACCGTTATCGCGCTCGCGGCCCCGGTATCTATTACGATGGCGCCCTTGGTCTCGACAGTGTAGGCGATCCAGTGTTTCTTGCGGTTGAGGCAGGACTGGCCGGGGATAAAGAGGGTTCCGATGTTTTCGCCGGAGAAAATCTTTCTGAGGACGCCCCGAATCTTGCCCGAGGCGATTACCGCGTAAGCCCCGGCGTGCTGGGCGCGCATGGCGGCGGAGAGCTTGGTGGACATCCCGCCGGTTCCCACCTTGGACTTCGATTTTCCCGCAAGCCCGAGTATCTCGCCGTCTATCGCTTCAACGCAGGGGACGAGCTTCGCGTCGGGAAACTCCTTCGGATCCTTGTCGTAGAGCCCCTCCACGTCGGAGAGGATTACGAGGCAGTCCGCCTCGACGAGGTTGGCGACGAGAGAGGAGAGGTTGTCGTTGTCGCCGAATTTTATCTCCTTGACCACCACGGTGTCGTTTTCGTTTATCACCGGGACGACGCCGCGCGAAAAAAGCTCGGTCAGGGTGTTGGAGGCGTTCTCGTGGCGGGAGCGGTTGCGAAGGTCCTCGCCGGTGAGGAGAACCTGCCCCACCACCATGCCCCTTTCGCCGAAGACCTCGCGGTAGGTCCACATAAGGTCTAACTGGCCGACCGCCGCGAGAGCCTGCTTTTCGGGAATGGTCGCCGTGCGCTCGGAAAAACCAAGCCTCCCGCGCCCCGCAGCGACCGCGCCGGAGGTGACTATAACGACCTGCTTCCCCTGCTCCTTCAGCCACTTCACGTCGTCGGCGAGCTGCTCGAAAACCTCGCGGCGAAGGTTGTGGTTCTCGTCGGTGAGCACCTGGCTCCCGAGCTTTACGACTATCCTCTTTAGGGTCTGCGGCAGGGCGGCGCTCATCCGGCCTCCTCTTCGCGAAGTTTCATGACCAGCTCGCCGGTCATGTTGACCAGTTCCGCAAGCCCGTCTCCGGTGACGGCGGAGATCGCCCAGAGCTCCTTCACCCCCGCCTCTTCGGCGAAGCGCTTCCGAAGCTCGGGCAGGCCTTCGCGCACCTCGGTGACGTCGGTCTTGGTTATGACCACCCGCTCCGGCTTTACGGAAAGCTCCTCGCTGAAATTAACCAGCTCGCGCCGCAGGGTGAGGTACTTTTCCACCGGGTCATGGCCGTCGGAGGCGTCGACGAGGTGAAGCAGAAACCTCGTCCGCTCTACGTGCTTCAAAAACCGAAGGCCGAGCCCCACGCCTTCGCTTGCCCCCTCGATAATCCCCGGAATGTCGGCGACCACGAAAGAGCTTTCCCGGAAGGGGACGACGCCGAGGTTGGGGATGAGGGTGGTGAAGGGGTAATCGGCGATCTTGGGGCGGGCGGCGCTGATGCGGGAGATGAGGGTGGACTTGCCGGCGTTGGGAAAGCCCAGAAGCCCCACGTCGGCCATCAGCTTCAGCTCAAGCCTCACCTTCACCTCTACGCCGGGTAGACCCGGCTGGGCGTAGACGGGCACGCGGTTGGTGGAGGTGGCGAACTTCGAGTTCCCCCGGCCTCCCTTGCCCCCTTCGAGGAGTACGTAAGGCTCGCCCGGTTTCGTGATGTCGGACATCAACTCGCCGGTCGCCGCGTCGAAGACCATAGTCCCGACGGGGACGCGGATAATTACGTCCTCTCCCATCTTGCCGTTTTTATTGGTGGACATCCCCGCCTCGCCGTCGCTGGCGCGGATCATCTTCTTCTGGCGAAAATCCAGCAGGCTCTGCATGCCCGAATCGCCCAGAAGGACCACCGAGCCGCCGTCGCCGCCGTCGCCGCCGTCGGGCCCCCCTCTCGGGACGAACTTCTCCCTGCGGAAGGAGACGGCTCCCCGGCCTCCTTTTCCGGAGCCAAGAAGTAATTCGACCTCGTCAACAAACCTCATACGGCTTCCTCTTTCGGCGAAATGGCCGCGTCGCTACTCGGGCGCGCTCCTCGCCGTATAAACGATACTGTCTCGTCGCGCCCCCTGCGGGCTCCTTGCCCTTCGCCGAAACAGTTTGCCGTAGCACGGCGACTTGGCATTGAGAATATCATTATAAAGGCTTAGCCCTTTCATGTCGTCAAAAAGATAAGAATTTACCGGCGCGGTTTTTTGTTCCCGGCGAGAATCCCGCAGCGAAAGGCGATATAAAACCTTGCTTTTCATTTGGCTTTGGATTTTTTCGTCAGGCGAGGCGCCGCCGAGCAAGGACGCGAAGACAGTATCGTTTATACGGCGAGCGTCCGGCGCAGGCGGCAACGCTGCATGGCGGAAAAAGCCGAAGACAAAACAACCGGGGGCGGAAAGGATGTGCCGAACTTCAAGACGCAAAAAGGCCCGGCGGGCGCAAACCCGTCCGGGCCGATAAATTTTGCCTTGGACCCTCGGGAAAGCGCCTTAAGCGGCGGTCTCCGGGAGAGGGGTCACGTTTACGTAGGTGCGCCTGTCGCGGCCCTTGGTCTCGTACTGCACCACTCCGTCCACGAGGGAGAAGATGGTGAAATCGGTGCCGAGGCCCACGTTCTTGCCGGGGATTATCTTCGTGCCGAGCTGGCGCACGATGATGTTGCCCGCGAGAACCGCTTCGCCGCCGAAGCGCTTGACGCCGCGCCTCTGACCGGCTGAGTCGCGTCCGTTTCTTGAACTGCCGCCTGCTTTTTTATGAGCCATGAGATATTCTCCCTTACGCCTCTATGGAGTCCACTTTGATGCCGGTATAGTACTGGCGGTGGCCCGTCTTCTTTCTGAAACCCTTGCGGCGCTTCATCTTGAAAACGATAATCTTCTTCAAACGGTCCTGCTCGACGATGGTGCCGGTGACCTTGGCCCCCGCGACCACGGGCGCGCCGATCTTGAGATCGCCGTCCCGGGAAACGAGAAGAACGTCGTCGAAGACCACCTTTTCGCCTACTTCGCCGGAAAGCTTTTCCGCCTTGAAAAAATCGCCTTCGGAGACGACGAACTGCTTTCCGCCGGTGCGTACTACTGCGTACATGACAAATCCTCCAAAAACCCCGCGCGCGGGGGTGCTGTCTGTGAAGAGCGAGGAATATATTAGATAGCCCGCCCGCTGTCAAGGGACTATCTTTTCCATCGCCGTCAAAAGAGAAGACGCCCGAAGGACAACGCCCGTCATGCCGCCCGATTCGCCGCCGCCTGCTCAAATTCCACCCCTGCGGCCAACCATTACTATAGAACTATAGAAAAATCCTCTTTGGAAGAGTATGAAGGTTAGAGTGACTGTGAATTTCAGGAGGGGAGATTCACGGGGCGCTGGCCTGGATTTACCCGAAGGGATGGCGGACGAATGAGCATGTTTAAATTTGTTGGGTATCGCTTCGTTCCTCCCAACCCACGGACTGAGTGAGCGTTGGCTTTGAAAGACATGAATCCTATAACGAGAAAAATCTTGCGTTTGTCTGCGGGCTTGATTTTGTCAATGTCACTGACTTGCACGCTAGCTGCGAGTAATTCTAATCATTATGAAGGAGAATATAAGAATTTATCTATTGGAGATTATTTGCGAGAAGATTACGTAAATACTCTAAAGGCGGAGCTTTCTGCTTCTAAAGCTGCGGAAAACACTAAATGCAAAGAAGGAATACAAGACTCTGACTATTTAGCATATTGTAATTGCAGAATGCTTATAATTAATAAAAAGACAAGTGAAAAAGCATATTTGTACGTATCTGATTTTAATGATGCGGCCGGTGACACTGTTATATATTCTGATGGCAAAATAGCTGAGCAGAGTGCTGTTTACGGAAATGAAAAAATCAATGTCGTGGATAACAATTCTGTGCCAGTACATTTTGCCATAATAAATTCTAGGGAATTGTATTATGGGCGAAAAGGATTTGAGCCTTTTAAGTATATATTTGTTGATGGTGCCATTAAGTATGTTACTAATATTATATTCTGCGGCAACTATATTGACACTATGGGAAGAACATACGAATTTAAAAATAATGGGACTGCTTATTGGCTAAATGATAATTACAATTATCAAACTTCTTTTATCGAAGATATGGTGTATCTCTGGAAAGAAAACCATTTTGAAGCTGCGAAAAAATATTATTATAATCGAAGCGAGAAAAATTTAGATATTTATTCTGATAATTTAAAAAAGAACTTAGTTGTATCATTAACAAAAATTGATTAACTCGGTTGTACAAGCCGTGTAGCCGGGTGGATTTGGTATCGCTTTGCTCCACCCAACCCACATACTGGGAATTAAAATGAACGGTAAAATCTGTCTAGAATGGTGGAGTTGGCGGAGGATACGAGTCCATTTTGATATAGGCAAAAGGGCCTTCAACCTTTCTATTTGGCCATGCAATCACATGAAAAAAGGATGGGCTTGGAAATATCAGGGTATATGGTATGCGCTTCATATCTCTGAAAAAGACCACCTGGTTTTACATGCTGGCAGCAAGTTTTGGGATATCAGAGAGGCTATCCATCTGTCTGTTGTCAGGGCGAACTCGCATCGCATATTCAAAATTGAAACATCTTCGGAAGCATTTAAAGTCCAATACCGCTCACCCTCTGACCGTCTCTGGAACCGTATCGATGTATCCTATGACGGTTTAGACGAAGAATTTGATGACTTTTTTGTGATGGTGACAAGAGTTTGGGAGAACCCAACTTTGATGCAGTCGTTAACTAATTCATGGTCCGGCAAGCCGGGTAGCAACTGTGTTTAGCCGCGGTCGGTTTGAGCAAAGCTAAAAACCGGCAAACATCAATGTAATTATATAGTTGCGGGGCTATCCGCCCCGCGCCCGGACCCCATCTTCTTTTAGCGCCAAAAGAAGATGGGGGAGAAGAAAGGCGCGCCCCCTTTCCGCCAAGGCGCTCGTTCGTCGCTCGGCGAGCGCGCAAATCGCCACGGGCTCATGGCGCGCTCGGAACACCCTCGCTCCCTCACTCGCTGGCGCCGGAGGGCGTGGGGACGAAAAGGAGGCTCGAACAAAAGCGAAATCTTTTTGAGCTTTTGTTCTCGAAGGTAGATTTTCTGCACATATCTCAAATAGCTATAAAACAAATTACCTTCGAGCACACGAGATCAAATAATCTTTCTCGTGTGCGAGCCATCCTTTCGTCCTCCCCGTGGCCCGTAGGTGACGCAGGGAGCGGAGGCGGAAAGGGCGGCGGGGGGGTCTTAGTGAGCGTAGCGAACGAGTGCCCCAGGCGTTACCATCGGCCGGGGAGGCGTCGTCACAGAGTGCCGCGATTCGCCCGAGCCGCTAGAAGCGAAGAGCCCGAATAGCTTGCCTCTCTTCGGGCGATGAGCAACAACGCGGCTCGGGATGAAGCGTGGCACGAATGCAGCATCCCTGGCCGATGGTAACGCAATGCCCCGCCGCAGCGACCGGTCGCTCGTAGAGCGAGCGTCTCCTCCCGGGCCGATTTCTTGGGTACTTCTTTCTAAAAGAAGTACCAAGGGGTGTGGGGCAGAGCCCCACAACTATAGAATTACATTAATGTTTTGTCGGATTTTCGCTTCGCTCAATCACGCCCTACACACTAAAAAAATCCGGCCCCCTGCTTTGGGCGAGGGGCCGGAGTAGTTTACCTTAACGGCGGCGCTCTTCAGGGCGCAGGCCGGTAATTATTTATCAGTTCTCGTTCATGTAGGCGGTCATGGCGGCGATCTCTTCCGCCGTCATTACAAACCCCTTGTGACCGGCGACGCCGGGGGTCGGGAACCTGGTCCCCATCATGTTTCCCATTCCGGAAAGGTCGGGGGCGCTTCCTGTCATGTCCATCGAGCCGAGCAGGTGGCAGCCCGAACAGTCAGCGGTGTAGAGGCTGGCCCCGTCGGCGGCGGGCGGGGGATTGCCGGCGGGAATGTAGTTGGGGTCGGGGTTCATCCCCATGGAGCCGGACATCATCGAGCCGCCGGGGTTTCGTATCGACATCTTCTGCTGGTTCGTCAGCATCCGGTCTTCCATCGTGCTGCCGCTGAGCCTCTTGTTGTCGCCGTGACAGTTGTAACAGTACTGGTCGTAAAGCATCGTCGCCCCGGTCATCGTCCACTCGTGGGCGTGAGGTGTGCCGGAAAGCGGGTCGGAAGAGGTTGTGACCACCGTCATGCCGTTGTTCATGTCTATCATCTGTTCGGCGGTAAAGGCGACTACGTGAGAATGGCCGTCAACCTCGTCCGAGCGGTACTGGTAGACGGTATCGGCCGGATCGGCCGTCACGTCGGTAAAGGGAACGGTCACGGCATGCTGGTGGTTGAGGGTGACTTCGGAAGCCAGCACAGACCCGTCTACAGTGGCGGTAGAGCCCCCGGAGCCGCCGGAACCGCCTGTTCCGCAAGCCGTGAGGGTGAGCGCGAAGAGGGCCGCGAGGGCAGAACTGAGCAGGTATTTTTTCATCGGATTTCCTTCGGAATTTCCCACTATGTGAGCGCTTCATCGGGATGACGAAGCATGGTTAAAGAAAACTTAACTGCTTTTTAGATGTCCGTCCGAGAAAAAAGATACAGCCGGTATGCTTCAGAAATATTTTTCTCTAGCGGCCTGGTGGGGGAAAGGGCACAGGCGGGTGGGTCGAAGCGATACCTTCCCTCCTCCCCTTCCTCCCCGCTTTGGTGTAAACTCCCCTGATGGAAGAAAAAACGGCGAACGGACCGGCTCTGGAAGCCAGGGACCTTGTTAAGGATTACGGCGGCTTTCGCGCCGTGGACGGTCTGACCTTCAGCGTGAACCGCGGGGAGTGCTACGGCATCCTCGGGCCGAACGGGGCGGGCAAGACCACCACCGTGCGGATGATCTACGGCTACATGAAGCCTACCGCCGGGTCGCTTCGCGTCCTCGGGATCGACGTAATTGAGGACAGGCGGGCGGTGGCGGCGAGGGTGGGGGTCTGCCAGCAGGAGAACAACCTCGACCCCGACCTTACGATTCTCGAAAACCTCCTCATCTTCGCCAGCTACTTCGACATCCCCCGGAAAGAGGCAATAAAACGCGCCGAGGAGCTTTTGTACTTCATCGCCCTCGAAAAACGGCAGAACGACCGCGTCCCCTCCCTCTCGGGCGGCATGATGCGAAGGCTGGTAATGGCCCGCTCGCTCATAAACACCCCCGACCTTCTCATCCTCGACGAGCCTACCACCGGCCTCGACCCGCAGTCCCGCCACCAGATCTGGGACAGGCTCCGCGAGCTGAAGGCGCGGGGGATTACGATTCTGCTCACCACCCACTACATGGACGAGGCGGAGCGGATCTGCGACAGGCTGATTATAGTCGATTCGGGAAAGCTGCTGGTGGAGGGGGCTCCCAAAGACCTGATTTTGAAGCACGCGGGCAGGCAGGTCGTAGAGGTGGCGGAGCCCGACGACGCACTACGGGAATTCGTCCGGGCAGAAAAGCTTATGGCGGACGACCTCGGCCACCGGATGATTATCTACGGCAGCGACGGCGACACCGCCTTTCATAAGATAGTCGAGAATTACTGCACCGGCGGGTGCAGCCTGCGCCTCTCGACGCTTGAGGACGTTTTCCTGCGGCTGACGGGAAGGGAGCTGCGGGACTGATGGATATCTCAAGAAGGCTCTGGCGCGTCTGGCAGAGAAATTTCGCCGTCTACAAGCGGACCTGGCTGATAAGCTTCCTGCCGAATCTCTTCGAGCCCGCCTTTTACCTGCTGGCCTTCGGCCTCGGGCTCGGCGCGATGGTGGGCGCGGTGACCTACCGGTCCGAATCGGTCTCCTACGTCCGCTTCATCGCTCCCGGCATAGTGGCGATAGCCGTGATGCAGAACTCCTTTTTCGAGAACACCTACGCCTCTTTCGTCCGCATGTACTACCAGAAGACCTTCGACGCGATGCTGGCGACCCCGCTCTCTCTGGGCGACGTAATCGCCGGGGAAATTTTCTGGGGTGCGACCAAATCGCTGATGGCGGGGGTGGCGATGACGGCGGTCCTTCTGCCCTTCGGCCTTGTGAGCGTCGAGGGCGCTCTCCTCATCATACCGGTCTCGATACTGGGTGGAATCGCCTTCGGCTCGATAGGGATGTTCTTCACCGGGATAACGCCGACGATAGACGTCTTCAACCTCCCGGTCTTTCTCTTCATCACTCCGATGTTCCTCTTTGGCGGCACCTTCTTCCCCCTCGAAAACCTGCCTCCGTGGGCCGCGAAAATAGCTTACGTACTTCCCCTCACCCATCTGGTGGAACTGGTGCGCGGCCCCTTCCTCGGGAAGGTAGAGTCCAGGCTCATTTTCAGCGTTATTTACCTTCTCCTCTTCTCGGCCCTTCTCTTCCCCCTCGCGATCCACAAGATGCGAAAAAGGCTGATAAAGTAAAAAATGGGAGAAAAGACGCCGGACAAGGAATTCTGCTTCGACCCCTTCGGCTGGGCGGGGTGTCTCATCGGCGAAAAATCGCTGCACAACCTGATCCGCGTCTTCATGGCGCTGGTATGCCTCGGTTTCGCCGCTTTCCGCCTCCGGGAGTACGGGGACTACATCTTCAAGCCTCTCTGGTTCGCCGAGTCCTTTCTTTTTATAGTCCTCGCGCTCTCCTACGCGAAGAGGGAGCCGCCCGTAGACCGCGCGAGGGGAGTGAAGAGGATTATCGTCCCGCTCATAGGCGGCCTTATGCCCTTCGCGCTGCTGCTCAGCCCTCCGAACCCGGCGATATGGCAAAGGGAATGGGCGTCTCTGGCGGTTTTGGGGTTCATGACTGTCTCCACAGCCTTCACCGTCTGGGGGATGTGGACGCTGGGCTCCTCCTTCTCCATCACCGTCGAGGCCAGAAACCCCGTCTTTCGCGGCCCGTACCGGTACGTGCGCCACCCGATCTACCTCGGCGAGATATTGTCCGCCGCCGGTGTGGCGATCTGGCGCTTCTCCGTCCTCTCCGCCGCCGTCCTCGTCCTCTTCGCCGCAGTGCAGCTCTACCGTTCGCGCAGGGAGGAGGAGGTTTTGGCGGCGGCTTTTCCGGAGTATAAAAAAGTTTTGGAGAAGTCTTGCTGGCTCTGGTAAAAGGCCGGGAATAGAAAATCAAATTCCACAAGGAGATAGAAATGGCAAACCCCAAGGTTCTGATCAAGACAAACTTCGGCGACATAACCGTCGAGCTGGACGAAAAGGCCGCGCCGAAGACGGTTGACAACTTCCTCACCTACGTCCTCGACGGCTTTTTCAACGGCACTATTTTTCACCGCGTCATCCCCGGCTTCATGATTCAGGGCGGCGGCTTCACCGCCGATTTCGTCCAGAAACCCACCCGCGCCCCGATAAAGAACGAGGCCGCCAACGGCCTTCTCAACAAAAAGGGCACCATCGCGATGGCGAGGACAAGCGACGTGGACAGCGCCACCGCGCAGTTCTTCATCAACACCGCCGACAACGCTTTTTTAAACCACAAGCGCAAGACCACCGACGAATACGGCTACTGCGTCTTCGGCTGGGTGACGGAGGGAATGGACGTTGTAGGGAAGATCGAGAAGGTCGCCACCACTCAGAAGGGTATGCACTCCGACGTGCCCGCCAATCCGGTGATAATCGAATCGATAGAGCCCGTGTAATAGAAAAAGGGGGCGGCCCGGAGAAGGCCGTCCCCTTTGTGTTTTTCTGATGCGGCAAGTCTACTGCGGTTTTATGAGCAGGCTGTTTTTGACTTTCTTTACGCCGGGAACCTTTTCGGCGATGCCGATAGCCTCGTCTACCTGCTCCTGAGTGTTCACGAAGCCGCTGAGCTGTACCACTCCCTTGTAGGTTTCCACGCTTATCTGGTAGAGACTGATCAGCTTGTCGCCGGCGATCTCGGCCTTTATCTTGGCCGTTATCACCGAATCGTCAACGAATTCGCCGGTGCTTTCCTGAGTCTGGGTAGACGCGCACCCGGCGATGAAGAGGGGGAAAACGAAACAAAAAACCATGAAGAGGCAAAAGGCGATCTTTCTCATTTTTTTCTCCTTGTCCGGCTGTTGCGCTTTATTCCGTCAGTTCCTTTTTCATCCGCTCGTATTCTTCCTGCGTTACCTCCCCCTTCGCGTAGCGCTTCTTCAGTATGTCGAGCGCGCTCTCCCCAGGCATTTGTCCCATTGGGTGAAAGCACTTCCCGCCCCACATGCGGCGGACGACGGCGACTATCGCGAAGATAATGATAACCCAGAAAAGCACCAACAAAAGACCGCCGCCGAATCCCGCGCCGCAGCCCCACATATGACCTTCGTACATAGCTTCACCTCTTTCGGATAAGGCCTCACGGCCGGAACGTCGGATTAAAGCGTAATCCCGGTTTGGACCGAAGCAAGACCGGAGGAAGTTTTTAGGCGTATTTTTTGAAGTTGGGAAATCCGAGGCTAGAATTAAGAGTGACGTGTATATCTTTAGCGGAAGGATTTAAGCACCGATGCAGCAGGAAGCAGTCAGGGAAACAGTATGTGATTTTCACGAGATAGCGCCGAGGGTATTCGTTCTTGAAGTCAGGGGGGCTCTGGGAAGAGACCTCGACCCCCGCCTTTTCGACGCCGTGGCCAAAATCAGGGGGCTGGGGGGCGAAGCTGTCGCCCTCGACTTCTCCGGGGGGGAAGGACTCGACGGCGCGGGGCTTCTTTGCCTCTTTCGCCTGGGATATTTCGCAAATCATAAAAATCTCTCGCTCGCGGCTTTCGGAACCGGCGGCGAGAGCCGCAACATCCTGCTGCGCCTCGGGCTGGGTGAGGTGATCTCCCTTTTCTCGACGGAGCAAAACGCCCTTCGCGCTCTGGGCGTCAGCGCCCCCGAAAACTCCGTCGGCGAAGATTCCCATGAAATCTGCGTTGCGGGCGAGTGGCTGACCGGGTTCGGCCGGGTGAGAGAGGCGGAACTTCCACCCGGGGACCCCGGCCTCAACGTGCTGGGCCGCAATATGCAACTGCCCGTCAACGGCTATGGAAACCTGATGCAAAAGCGCTATTCGCTACGGCTCTGCAAGGAGGGGCTGGCGCTGGAGGAGGTGGCGACCGCCCTTCGTACGCGCATCGGGGAGTTCTGGCCGGAAGGGAACCTCATTAATTTCCGGGAAACGGGAATAACGCCCGGAGCGGTGGGGACAATCCGCCTCACCATGCCGGGAAAAGCGCCGCTCGCCACGGGCGTCCGGGTGGTCCACGCGGGTCCGTCCTCCTTCACCTTCGCCCCCCTCGAAGGCCACATGGCCGCCGGTTTCATTAACTTCTCGGCTTTCGAGGAAGACGGTTGCCAGGTGATACGAATCTGCTCCCTCGCGCGCACCGGCGACCCGGTTTTCGACGCGGGGTTTCGCCTCTTCGGCCACACCTATCAGGAGAAGTTCTGGAAAGACACCCTCACCCGCGCCGCCTCGGCTTTCAGGGTTCCCGCCGAGGTCACGACGGCAAAGGAATGCGTTGACCCGAGCACGATTGCGGCGGGGTGGGCCAACACCTTCAGAAACGCGGCGATTCTAACCCCCTTCGGCCTCTTCTTCCGGTGGGTCCGCTCCCTTTTTTGCTGCGACAAGAATTGCGGTCGCTCCTGATGAAAAAAACCTTACCTCCTGTTTCTGTGGTGGGCTCGGGCCCGAACGGCCTTGCCGCCGCCGCCCATCTGGCGCTGGCGGGGTTTCCCGTAACGGTCTACGAGGCCAACGCCACTCCCGGAGGGGGTTGCCGCTCGCGGGAATTCACCCTTCCCGGCTTTGTCCACGACGTATGCTCGACCGTGCATCCTCTGGGGATAAGCTCTCCCGCCTTCCGTCCCCTGAAACTGGAGGAAGCGGGGGTGGAGTGGCTGACCGCTCCCCTGACCCTTGCGCACCCCTTCGACGGGGGCGAGTGCGTCTTCCTCACGGGGAATATTGAGGATTCCGCGAAAAGTCTGGGCTCCGACGGCGGAGCGTACCGTTCACTGATGGCTCCCTTCGTCCGGGAGTGGGAACACCTCCTCCCCGGCCTTCTGGCCCCCGCCTTCTCTCCGGTGGTCCCTCCGGCGCTGGCGCGCTTCGGCCTCAAGGCTCTCCGAAGCGCCCGGGGGCTCGCG
This sequence comes from bacterium, assembly GCA_004322275.1. Lineage (NCBI taxonomy): Bacteria > bacterium. Next base: position 14,968 of record SCTA01000003.1, on the reverse strand, counting down.
GAAAGCCGTTTCAAAACGAAAGAGGCGAGGGCGCTCTTCGCCGGAATAGCCGCGCACGCCATGATTACGCTCGAAGCGCCGGGCTCCGCCGCTTTCGGCCTCGTGCTCGGCGTATCTCTCCACGCGGTCGGCTGGCCGGTAGCCCGCGGAGGCAGCCACAAAGTCACCGACGCCCTGCTTCAGAGGATTAAGGAAAACGGCGGCGAAATAATCACGCGAAAAGCCGTAAAAACCCCCTCGGATATCGAAGGCGGCGGGCCTCTGGTGCTCACTTTCACCCCCAGACAGCTCCTTTCCTTCGGGGAAAAGGAACTCCCGGCCGGTTACAGGGAAAAACTACGCGCTTTCAGGTACGGCGGGGGGGTGTGCAAGGTGGACTGGGCGCTTTCCGAACCGATTCCGTGGAGAAACGAGGAATGCAAAAGGGCGCTTAGCGTCCACGCCGGGGGGACGCTGGAGGAGATAGCGGCGAACCTAAAGATGGTGCATGAGGGGGGGTATCCCGAAAAGCCCTTCGTCATCGTCGTCCAGCCGACGGTCGCGGACCCTTCGCGTGCGCCCGGGGGAAAGCACGTGGGGTGGGCTTACTGCCACGTCCCGAACGGCTCGGATTTCGACATGACCGGGAGAATCGAGGCGCAGATAGAGCGCTTCGCCCCCGGCTTTCGCGACGTCATCCTGGCCCGCCACACCCTGACGGCGAAAAATATGGAAATTTACGATCCGAACTACGTCGGCGGCGACATCGGCTCGGGGGCGAACAATCTCATGCAGACGCTCTTTCGCCCCGTCGTGGGGCGCTCCCCGCACCGGATTCCCGTACCGGGGTGGTACCTGTGTTCCGCCTCCACCCGTCCGGGCGGCGGCGTACACGGCATGTGCGGCTACCACGCCGCCCGAAACCTTATCGAGGATTTCCTTGGCAAAAATTGATTTTTCTTCCCGGCGGCGCATTTTAATCGCGGGCGGCGGCTTCGGGGGACTGGCCTGCATGAGGAGGCTGTCGGAGTTGCTGCCTTCGAGCGGCTACGACATTTGCCTGCTTAATTCCTCTCCTTACCACGCGCTGAAATTCCGCTTTCACGAAAGGGTGGCCCTTACCTGCCCGAGGGAGCACGTGCGCGCTTCACTGAAACTCCTCGCCTTCGCGTCCCGCGCTCGCTTCATACGGGACGATCTGCTGGCGGCGGACTTCGAGAGGAAGTTTCTTGCGGGCAAAAAGGGTGAATACCCTTACGACATACTGGTGCTGGCGCTGGGCGCAGGGGCTGAATTTCACTCCATAAAGGGGGTAGAGGAGCACTCCCTGAACGCCTACTCCCTGGATGGCGTCGAGCGCTGCGCGAGAGCGGTGGCGGGACTGCTTTGCTACAAAAACGGTGAAATTTCAAGGGTCGTCGTCTGCGGCGGCGGGCTGACGGGAGTTGAGGTCGCCGCGCAGCTTCGGGTCAAGGCAGGCGCGAGGCGGCTGGAGATAACCATCGTGGAAGCCGGGGAGAGGCTGGTGCCCTTCGAGTCCTTTCCCTCCGAGAGAGAGCGCGTAATCAGATACCTTAAGCGGGCAAGGATAAATTCGGTTACAAACGATCCCGTAGCCGAGGCCGGGGAGTCCTCGCTACGCCTCGCCTCCGGCAAAAAGATCGAGGCGGACCTGATTATCTGGTGCGGCGGCACGAGAAGGGCGCCCCTTCGCGGCGCGGGGGAAGGCGCCTTTCCCGTCAACGGGTTTTTGCAGAGCGAAGAGCACCCGGAGGTCTTTTCCACAGGCGATTTCGCCTCGGTGGAGGAGGGAGACAGGTTCTCCAACCTCTTAAGCGCGCAGCGCGCCATCTACCAGGGCAAACTCGCCGCCGAAAACATCGCGCGAAAAGAAAGCGGCGAGGTGCTGGGCGAGGCGTCCTATCGTCCGTCCGGTGAAGTCACGGCCCTTGGCGATTTTGACGGAGTCGGCGAACTGAAGGGGTTCGTCGTCACCGGGATTACGGCGGCGGCCCTGAAACGGGCCATAGGGGTCAAGTACCTGATCGAGTTGTACAGCGGCCTGCCTCTGGCGGCGGTTCGCGCGCTGGCCTACCCGTTTCGGCAAACCTGAAGGCGGGGGTTTACATTTGGACATCCTGATGGTCAGCACAAACAGGGCGAACGAGCCGGTAACGGTAATGCCTTACGGCGCGTGCATTACCGCCAGGGCCGCGAAGCGGGCCGGTCACAAGGTCCGCTTTCTCGACCTGATGTTCGCCGCTGACCCGGCCCGCGCCCTCGAAAGCGCCCTCGCCGGGTTCTCCCCCGAGGTCGTTGGTCTCTCGGTGCGGAACATCGACAACAACAGCCTTCTGGATTTGAAGGAGTACTTCCGGGAGCTTCCCCCACTCATGGAAATCATCCGCCGCAGCTCCCGCGCCAAAGTGATTCTGGGGGGCGCGGCGGTGGGGGTGATGGCGGAGCCGCTGCTCCGGCTTACCGGAGCTGACGGGGCCGTCACCGGCGACGGGGAATGCGTCTTCCCAAAGCTCCTCCTCGCGCTGGAGGGCGGGAAATCCCCTGAAAATATTCCCGGCGTGGCGTGGCGGCACGGGGACGAGATAAAAACCAGCGCCGCCGTCTGCTATCCCCTCGACCCGGAGCTTGTAGACCCCGGCTGGGAGGAGTGGATCGACCTGCCCGCCTACCGCTCCCGCATGGCCCCCGTCCCGGTCCAGTCCAAGCGGGGCTGCCCCTTCGGCTGCGTCTACTGCACCTACGGGATACGGGAGGGCAAGGAGTACCGGCTTCTTCCCCCGAAGGCCGTGGCGACGGCGGTAAAGGGGCTGGCCCAAAGGGGCATGAGGGATATAGAGTTCGTGGACAACGTCTTTAATTCCCCTTACGACCACGCCCTCGAACTTTGCGCCGAACTGGCCTCGGCGAACCACGGGGCGAGCATCCAGAGCGTCGAGCTAAACCCCTCCTTCGTGGACGGCGAACTCCTTTCGGCGATGGAAGCGGCGGGTTTCACCGGCATCGGCGTCACGGCGGAGAGCGCGGCGGACCGGGTCCTTCAGGGGCTCGGCAAGGGGTACGGCGAGGAAAGGCTGGGCCGCGCGGCGGAGGCGATCCGCAAATCCGGACTCCCCTGCTTCTGGATCTTCATGCTCGGCGGGCCGGGGGAAACGAGGGAGACGGTGGAGACGACCTTTACCTTCGCGAAGAGGGTCCTTCGCCCGAGGGACGTGGCTTTTTTCAACTTCGGCATAAGAATCTATCCGGGTACAAAGCTTGAGTCCATCGCCCGGAGGGAGGGAGTGCTAGAAACGCCCGCGAAAGAGATGCTCCCGGCCCATTTCTATTTCTCGCCGGAGGTGGAGCGCGGCTGGGCGGCCTCCCGGCTGAACGAGGTAGCGGCGGAGAAGATGAACATCCTGAATTCCACCTCGCTGAGCCACCCGTGGCTGCCCGCGATAAGCAGGCTCTGCAACCGCCTGCCGCTGCCCCGCCCGCTCTGGCGTCACACCCGCCTGATACGCACGGCCCTGAAGCTGCTCGGCAACGACATACCTCAAAAAAGGACGGTTCAGTGATGACGGCGGTGAAAAATCCGGCCCGCATAGCCTCGGTGGCGACCGCTCTCCCCCCCTACAGGGCGGATCAGGAGACCGCAAGCAGGTATTTCCGCCGCCACTACGGGGAGAGGCTCAGCCGGGGGAGCCTGGCCGTGCTCGACAAGGTTCTCGGCCACGGCTCGATTCGCACCCGCCACTTCGCCGTGGAAAATCCCGACTGCCTCGTTGACGAGGACCCGGACCTTCGCGTGGAACGCTACACCCGCTGGGCGGTTAATCTTTCGGCTGAGGCGGCCCGCAAGGCTCTTTGCGGCGCGAAAACAGACGCCGAAGATATTTCCGCCCTCGTCGTCAACACCTGCACGGGGTACCTGTGCCCCGGCCTGACCAGCTACCTGATTGAAAACCTTGGCCTTCCCCGCGACGTAAGGGGTTACGATCTGGTCGGAAGCGGGTGCGGCGGGGCGCTCCCCGCGCTCGGGGTCGGGAGGGGGCATCTGGCCTCCTCCGGCGGGGCGGCGCTGCTGGTCTCCGTCGAGATTTGCAGCGCCACCTTTCAGGTGGGAGACGACAGGAGCCTCCTCGTCTCCAACGCCCTCTTCGGCGACGGAGCGGCCGCCGCCGTCCTGCGCGACGGGCCGGGGGGACTTGAAATAATCAACTCCGCAAGTTGCCACATGCCCGAGGAGCGCGACAAGATCCGCTACGTCTACCGGGGAGGGAAGCTTCACAACCAGCTTTCGCCGGCGCTTCCGGGCGTAGTCGCCGGTGCGGTGGCGGATGTCGTGGAAGATATGCTCGGGCAGGCGGGAGTTACAAAAGGTGAGGTCGCCCACTGGGCCTTTCACACGGGCGGAGACAAGATACTGGGCGAGATACGCGAAAGACTCTCTCTTCGGGAGGAGGCGATGGCCCCCAGCAGGAGGGTTCTGGAGCGCTGCGGGAACATCTCCTCGCCCACAGTCTGGTTTTCGCTCAGGGACATACTCGATGGCGGCGTAAAGCCGGGGGAGCTTATAGCGATGGTCACCTTCGGCGCGGGACTTTCGGCGCACGGGTGTCTCCTGCGGGTCTGAGCTTCAGCACCCCTCCTTAAGGACGTTTCTTTCGCAGACTATCCTGAAGTGGTGTCCGTATATCGCGAGGGTGACCGCCACCGGCAGCATGCGCGGATGTGTCAGCGTCGTCCACGCGATGAGCTTCCAGTAGTGAAACCTCTCTTTCCCGACCAGCCCCAAATGGAATACCGACCTGAAAAAAGCCATTTTGTGCTGAAAATCCAGCTTCGCCTGAATCCGGGGCAGCCGGTATTCCCTGAGAAATACGCCGAGCCTCCGGTAAAAGTGCTTCGGGGAGTAAAGGTTTTCCAGCAAATCGCGGTAGCCGGTTTGAAGCTTCTCTATACCCATCAGGGGGACTATGTTTGTGGAAGAGGCTACGTTGTCTCCGTGGCACTGCCCCTTTAGCCTTCCCTCTCTTTGCAGCCTTTCGTATAGCCGCGTTCCGGGTATCGCCTGCAGCATCCCCACCATCGCGGTCACGATGCCGCTTTTCTGAATGAACTCCCTCTGGAGACGGAAGATGTCGGGAGGGTCGCTGTCGAAACCGACGATGAACCCCCCCTGCACCTCAAGCCCGGAACGCTGCAGGTATTTTACGTCCCTGAGGAGGTCGCGCCTGCAATTGTTGAGTTTTTTCGCCTCGGCAAGGCTCTCTTCGTGGGGGGTTTCAATTCCGATGAAGACCATGTTGAAACCCGCCGCGACCATCATGTCAACCAGTTCAGGGTCGTCGGCCAGATCTATCGAGGCCTCCGTGAAGAAGCTCAGCTGCCGGTGTTCCCTCTGCCAGCGAATCAACGCGGGCAAAAGCTCGTTTTTCAGCTCATGCTTTTTGCCGATGAAATTGTCATCGACGAAAAAGACGCTGGCCTTCCAGCCCAGACGTCTCAGCGAATCGAGCTCGGTTATTATCTGTTCGGTGGATTTGGTGCGGGGTTTGTGGCCCAAGAGAGCCGTTACGTTGCAGAACTCGCACCGGAAGGGGCACCCGCGCGAGTACTGGATGCTCATGGCGGCGTAGTCTCTCGGGTTTATGAGTCCCCAAAGGGGCGCGGGGGTGCGGCCGAGGTCGGCGTAATCGGCGGAGGAGTAAAGGCGTCCGGCCCTTCCTTCGGCGAAGTCCGAAAGGAACGCCGGGAGGGTAAGCTCTCCCTCGTTCAGTACGAGGTGGTCTACTTCGGGGAATTCCTCGGGAGTGACGGTAAAGAGCGGTCCTCCGGCTACGACCCGCACTCCGTTTTCCTTGAGGAGCCTGATCACCTGCCGGGCGGACTCCTTTTGTACCGTCATCGCGCTTACGAGGGCGACGTCCGCCCATTCCAGATCTTTTTTTTCGAGCTTGCGGACGTTGAGATCCACCAGACGCTTGTTCCATTCGGAGGGCAGGAGGGCGGCTACGGTCAGGAGTCCGAGGGGAGGGTTTGCGGCCTTCCTCCCGACGAATTTTACGGCGTGCTTGAAACTCCAGAAGGTTTCGGGAAACTCCGGGTAGACAAGCAATGCGTTGATGTCAGTCTTCATGGCAGGCTAAGCGGTACAATACTCCGTACGGGTTTTATCCTGACGATCAGGCTCGGGGAGATTTTTAGAATTTGTAATAATTCGCGTTAAGGTAATGAACCACGGCTTCCTTCTGCTTGTCCGTCCAGTTGGTCTCAGCGGCTTTCGCACACTTTTCGACGCCTTCCTTCAGCTTTTCCAGGCTCTCAATCTTCCGCATCTCTTTGGAGTAGATATCGCCGTTGTGGCAGGTGTTGCAGTTTTTCTCCACCAGCGCCATTCCCTCATTGAAGAGCTCGTCCGGGGCGGCTTCCGCACAGAACGCGAGAGAGGAAATGAAGAGAGAGACCAGAAACGCAACCGTCAGGTTCATGAAAGCTTTCATGTCTTTTTTCTCCCCTTCCAAATGCACTTATAAAAAATCATATGTAAATTTTAATACCGTAAGGGGATTAGGCAATACCCAGGTGAAAAAATAACGGAAAAAGAGCGAAAATACTCCGTGAAACAGGGTTTGCGGCAGGATGGGGAAGGGTTTTGAAAAGACTCCTGGAAAGGCGGTCATTCGCCGAAAGAAGAAGCCGGAGCCTTTATCCAGCCCGAACCCAAAACCCTTTCGCCCTCGTAAAAAACCGCCAACTGGCCGGGAGTGACGGCGAACTGGGGAGAGGCAAGCTCGACGCGAAAGCCTGAGCCTTCGGGGGTAACCGTGCAGGGGGTAATCTCTCCCGTGGACCTCGTCCTGGCCGCGCAGTCGAATGTCTTTCCGCCAATTTCCGGGTCGAGCCAGACCGCGCCGGTGACGTGAAATTCCCGGCTGAAGAGGTCCTCCCTCCGGCCGAGCATCAGCCGGTTTCCTTCGAGGTCTTTTTTGACCACGTAAAGCGGGGCGGTCGAGGATACGGAAAGCCCCCTTCTCTGTCCGAGGGTGTAGGCGTGCAGCCCCTCGTGGGTTCCGAGGCGCTTGCCGGTAAGGTCGGTAATCTCCCCCGGTTCGGCCCTTTTCACCCTTTGTGCGAGAAAACCCGCAAGACCGCCCTCGCCGGTGAAGCACAGATCCTGGCTGTCGGGCTTTCCCGCCACCGGCAGCCCCCGTCCGGCGGCCAGTTCCCTGATTTTAGCCTTCGTGTAGCCTCCGAGGGGGAAGCGCAGGCGCGAGAGGTGTTCGAGGGAATCGGGAACCACGAAGTAGGACTGGTCCTTCGAGTGGTCAAGGCCGCGCCAGAGCTGCGGGAGTCCGCCGGGCCCGGCGGTTATCCTCGCGTAGTGGCCGGTGGCGACCGCCTCGCAGCCGAGTTCCCCCGCCTTCCTCGCCAGCCAGTCGAACTTGAGCTTTCGGTTGCAAAGGACGCAGGGATTGGGGGTAAGCCCCTCCCGGTAAGTCTCGACGAAGGGGTTTATGACCAGTTCCTCGAAGACCTCGCGGGCGTCGATGACGAAATGGGGAATTTTAAGATTTCTGGCGACGCGCCGGGCGTCGTCGGCGTCGTCCACGGAGCAGCAGCGCGAGTCCTCCCAGACCTTGAGCGTCAGGCCGACCACCTCGTGCCCCTCACTCGCCAGCAAGAGCGCCGCGACGGAGGAATCGACCCCGCCGCTCATGGCTACGGCGATTCTCATCTTGATAAGTATTCCTTTAGAAAACCATGCGGGAGAGAACGAGTTCGAGGGCCTTTAAAAACCTCTCTATGTCCTCTTTCGTCGTCGTCCACCCCATGCTTACCCTAAGGCTCCCGAGGGCGTTGGCTTCGCCGAGACCCATCGCGAGGAGGACCGGGGAAGGCTTTACCGCGCCGGAGGAGCAGGCCGAGCCCGCCGACACAGCGACCCCTTCGAGGTCGAGGGCGGGGACGAGAGTGGCGCCCGTAAGGCCGGGGAAGGAGAGGTTGAGGGTGTTTGGGAGGCGCTTTTCGGGGGAAGACGGTCCGTTGACGGCGGCTTTGGGGTAGAGGCGAAGAACCTCCCCCGCCATAAGGTCGTAAAACACCCGGCAGCGCTCCGAGAACCCCTGAAGGTCGCTCTTTGCCGCGCGGCAGGCCGCCGCCAAGGCCGCTATACCCGGCACGTTCTCGGTTCCGCCCCTGCGCGAGCGCTCCTGCGAGCCGCCCATTATAAGCGGCTCGATTTCGACGCCGCTTTTGACGTAAAGCGCCCCGGTGCCCTTGGGAGCGCCGATCTTGTGGCCCGAAAGGCTTGCGGTGGAGCACCCGGCTTCACGGACGCCAAGCGGAGACTTTCCCCACCTCTGCACCCCGTCGCAGTGGAAGGGTATCGAGAGGGCCGCGCACTTCTCGCCGAGTTCGCCGATCTTCTGGTGAGCGCCGGTCTCCTGATTGGCCGCCTGAAGGCAGACAAGCCCCTCTTCTCCGGTCAGGCGGTCTATGTCGATTACGCCGTCCTGTGAGACGGGAAGCCAGTTTCCCTTCCACCCGGAAGCCTCAAGCTTTTCGAGCCTGCAAAGAACGCTGGGGTGCTCAAGTTTCGATACGGCGAAAGCGCGCTTCTTCGCCGCCAGGGCGAAACTCGCTATGGCGAGGTTGTTCCCCTCCGCGCCGCCGCTGGTGAAGACGACCTCCTTCGGGGCGCACCCCATAAAGGCGGCGACCTCCTCGCGGGAGTTTTCGAGAAGCTCCTTCGCCTCCCTCCCCTCCCTGTGGATGCTCGAAGGGTTGCCGAAGCGCTCCAGCGCCGAAAACAGCGCCTCGCGGGCCTGTGTCCTAAGGGGGGCCGAGGCGTTCCAGTCAAGATATGTTCTCATGTCAAAATCCACTTTCGCTGCGTGCCGGTTTTTTTAAAGATGCTCTAACAGTTTACCTTATCCGGGAGCGCCGGGAGAAGTTGCTTTATGTAATCGGGAGGTTGAGTAAATTGCGCCGTGGAAATCTCGCCCCGGGGCCTCGCTCATTCGGAAATTGTAATTATCCCTTATCATTTCTGTAAAGCGAACGATAAGGAATACATCGGCGGCGGACGCTTCGCCGGAAGCCTTTGGAAATTGAATTTCAGGATTGTCTTCGAGGAGGGTTTTTCCATGGACAGAAAAGCCAAACGTTTTTTCGCCTTCCTGGCTGCGTTCCTCCTTTCGGCGGGAGTCTCCTTCTCCGCCGGGCCGCCGCAGTCCCTCTGGTCGATCGACGCCAACTCCCCCGCGTACCTCTGGGGCCATTTCTTCGACGTAGACCCGACCCCCGACGGCGGAACGATAAGCGTCGGCCAGGTTTCCGTGGAAACCATCCTGGAATTCGACGTTCTGGTGCTGAAGACCGCAGCCGACGGAACCGAAGAGTGGCGCGCCGTCATAGGCTCTGAACTTTCGGATGAAAAGATGTCGATCACTCCGACGCCTGACGGCGGCTACCTTGTCGCCGCGACCGCGTGGGCTCCCTACGAAGTACATCTCCCCTACCCCGGCGCGGTCTACCATTCCTACTACAACGCTTTTATTGTCAAGCTCGACGGCCGGGGCAATGAACTCTGGCGCAAGTACTTCAACCCCGGAGTTCTCGCCAAGGCCATCGATATAGTTTCAACCACCGACGGAAGCTACGTCATAGCCGGTGAAGTCTGGCTGGAAGAACCCTTTTCCTCCACCTTCCCCTGCCTTCTGAAGCTCGATCCGAACGGAGAACCGCTCTGGAGCACGCAACTTCCCGACCTCGTCTGGGGATTCAACACAAACGGCAAGGTGCTGCAAACCTCCGACGGCGGTTACGCGGCAGCCTTTCCCGGAGACTGGGGCATTGAACTTCTAAGATTCGACCCGGCCGGCAATCTGCTCTGGAACCAGCGCCACATGGTTAACGCCTACCAGAACCCCGTGGACGGGTTCATGGAAAAAAGTGGCGGCGGCTTCGTCATCTCCGGCGGCGGCGGGCAGATTCCCAACTCCGACATCTACTGGTGGAGCATGGCCTGGGTTTCCTACCGTACCGATACCGACAAGAACGGCAACAAGACTGCCGAGATTATAGTCGAGGAGGTAAACACCACCCCGCGCTCGGCTTTCGCCACCACCGACGGCGGCCTCCTCATCGGCACGGGCAACTCCTACCGCAAGGTTGACGGAACCGGAGCCGAGCAGTGGGTCCTGCTCCACCAGTTCCCGGAATTTTCCTTCAGCTATCCGATACCCGGCGAAAGGTACATCTACGACCTGGCCGAACCCACCGGCGGCGGCTACCTTCTGGCGGGAACTATCGGAGCCGTGCCCCAAAACGGCGTCTCCTGTTACAACATGTTCTCTCCCTACCTCGAAATGCTCGGGCCGGATCATGAAGCGATAACGGAAGAACCCTCCGTTATCAACGTCAACGTCTCGGTGATCGGGGCGAAAAGAGGAAAGATAAACCTCTCCAACAACCGCACGGTTCACCTCGTCGTCTACGGCTCGCAGGTTTTCGACGTAGCGGACCTCAATCTCGAAACCGCCACCTTCGCGGGGCTACCGCCCTTCCGCAAGGGTAAGGACAACGCCATAAAGGCGCGTTACAAGGACGTAAACCGCGACGGCTATCCCGACGTGGTGGTGGATTTCAAGGCCGCGAAAACACCCCCCGAAGGCAGCCTTCTTTTCCTTTGCGAAACCGTGGACGGTGGCCAGGTCACCGGAGACTCCGGCGTCACCGCCGTGGTTAAGGTCTGCAAAAAGAAAAAATAGCCCGCATGCTGCGATAACAAAAAAGCCCGCATCGCGCGGGCTTTTTTGTTTAAACTACCCCTCGCCAGCACCTACATGGCGCCGCCCTTGGTCTTCACATGCTTTTCCACTTTGCCGTAGATAAAGCCGGAGACCTCGGCGATGGCCTTAATCTGGGTCTTTGGGTCGGAACCCTGGGTCATGACCGCGAGTACGTAGGGAAACCCGGGGTAGTAGATTATCCCCGCGTCATAGACCTGCCAGAGATCGCTATTGTCATCATCCTCTTTGGTCCGGTTTATGCTGAAGTTGTGGGAAACGGTAGTACCCCGGGGCGCTCCGGCAACGAGGGCGTCCTTGTAGATGTTCTCCGACATTATCGTGAGGGTGGTTTCGCTCATCTTTTTCGTAAGGTAGGAGGCGTTGTAGAGAAGGCGGAAAAACCTGCTCAGAATTTCAGGGGTCATGGCGACCTCCGAAACAAAGGGATCGCCGGAGCTTATACTGAGATCGGTGAAAACCGATTCGAGCAGCTTTTTGTCCACGTATTCGTCCAGGATGTCGGCGGCGACGGGGTCGTTGTTCTCCAGGGCGCGCTCGACGAGGTCGCCGACGGTATATTCTCCGGGTTTCATCCGAAACCCGCGCGGCAGGGGCCAGAAATCATCGTAGCTGGACTCCTTGCCCGTGTACGTGATTTTCCTGTCGAAGAAGGTGAGGTTCTTCTCCCCCTCTTTCAGGCAGGCCAGCGAGAGGGCGAGTTTATAGCGCAGCGGCGAGGCGAGCGCGAGATCCTGCTTTGAGCCCACCCAGGGGCCGTTATGCAGGTCGCGAAAGTAAACCGCGACCTTTGAAACGCCCAGCCTGGCTTCGAGATTGCGCGTGAGGAGGTCCAGTTCGCTCTTGAAATAGGCTATTTCGCGTTTCTGGGCGGGGTTTTCGCCCACGTCGCACTCGATCAGCGGGTGTGTGAGGGCCGCGCTGCCCTTGCGAACCGAACTCCCCTCCTCTACGGCTGTGTTTTTCGAGGGTCCGGCTTTGTAACCGATGGCCAGCCCGACGCCGAACGCCGCCGCGATAACGATAATAACGAGTAAAAGCGTTTTTTTATTGCTCAAGGATTACTCCGAAAGATTTTTCCGGGCGGGGATCGAATCAGCGTTCGCTATTCTGAACGAATCGGTTTCGCTTGCCGACAGCGCGACCTTTTCCGATACCTTGTCGTAAACGAATCTCGATATTTCCTGTATCGCCGTCTCCAGCTCTTTGTAATGCCGGTCTCCCGCCGTCATCACGCACAAAACGTAGGGGTTCCCCTTTGCGTACACGATGCCGCAGTCGTGAAGCTGCAGGGGCTTTCCCGCCTCGGTCTGCTTGTACATCTCGCCGAATTTGTGGGCGACGGTCACGCCCTTGGGCAATCCGGCGACTATGCCCTTATCAAACTGACACTTCGCGAGGAGGGTAAGCGCTTTTTCGCTCATCTCGTCGCTCAGGTAGGAGGCGTTGTAGAGTATGCGGAAGAACCTTCCGTAGGCTTCGGGCGACATCCTGCACTGGTATATATCGCAGTTGAAACCGAAATCGTAAAGGACGTTGTCAACCATGGTCGAAGTGACGGTGTTGTAAAGAAGCCAGGTCGCGGCGTTGTCGGAATAGGAGATTGTGTAGTCGAGCAGTTCGGCAACCGTGTATTCCTTGCCGGTTTCGAGGGTTTTGGCGGGCGGGTAGTGGCACTCCCTCATCCAGGCGGCGGGAAGACCGGGGAATTTTACCTTCCTGTCGAAAAACTTCGGGTCCAGCTCGGCCATCTTGAGGCAGGTGATGAGCAGGGGAACCTTTGAAAGGCTGGCCGGGATGAACTTCTCATCCTGATTTACACCTATGGACAGGCCGTTTTCCAGGTCGCGGAAATAGACCGCCACCCGCTTCACGCCCTCTCTCGCCTCGATTTCGGCGACTTTAGCGCGAAGCTCGGTGTTGAAGTAGCGGATTTCCGGCTTCGCTTCTCCCTTTGCGGACTCTTCGCACTCAAGCAGGGGGCCCGTCAGTCCGGCGGAAGAGAGGCGGATCTCGTAAACGTTCCGGGCGGGTGAAATTTCCCCTCTGGGCGCAACGCTTTTGCCGGCCGCGAATCCCGCGAGGAGCGCGGCTGCAACCCCTGCAAGGGTGACCAACAATACTTTACTTCTTGACATACTGCTCTCCGGGTTTTTTTACAAATATACCCGCCCATTTTGTAAAATTGCTTTTTAAGGGGGGAAATATTTTTGACGCCGTCAAAAAAAGATTTTCTTCTGGTATCAAAGACTTGAGGCGCTTTTATCGATTCTTCCGGGAAAATACTTTAGATAAAAAATCTAAAAAATGGATTCAACCGAAAAGCCCCATAAACGGCGCTTCGCGAAATACCAGGCCTCAGCGATTTTGTTACAGGATGGGAGAGACAAGCCGGGCTATGCGCTCGACGACGTGGACGAGCCATCCCCTTTTGGAAAAAACCTCCGGATCGATCTCGCGGCTCTGCTCCAGGTCTTCCAGAAACCGCTTCTCAAGCTCCGCAGCGAAACATTCGTCGTAAACAAGCGCGCCGAGCTCGAAATTGAGGCGAAAGCTCCTCATGTCGAGGTTCGCCGAGCCGATGAAACCCCACTTGCAGTCAACGACCATGGTCTTGGCGTGCAGCATCGAGGGCAGGTATTCGTAGATGCGGACGCCGGAGCGAAGCAGCGCCGGGAAATAGGAGCGTCCGGCGGGGCCGACAAAGGGAACGTCGCAGTTAGCCGGGACGAGTATGCGCACGTCCGCCCCGCGCAGCGAGGCGCACTTGAGGGCGCGCATGGCGGGCTCGTCGGGTATGAAATAGGGGCTCGTCAGGTAGATTTTCTCCGCCCCCTGGCAGATTCCGCCGAAGTAAAGGAGGGCGCTGGCGTTGTCTTCCTGGTCCGGCCCGCTCGGCGTGACGGCCACCACCGCGCCGCAGACGGAAGGGTGTTCGGGAACGGCTGGCTCGGAAAGCGCCTCCTCCGTCGCGAAAGACCAGTCCTCGGCGAAGATGTCGCAAAGATCGGCCACGGCGGGGCCCTCTATGAGGAGCTGCAGGTCCCTGAAAAAGGCCGACCCCTTCCTTCTCGCGAGATGGATGTATTCGTCGCCGACGTTCATCCCGCCGGTGAACCCCAGCCTGCCGTCGACGACGACGAGCTTGCGGTGGTTTCTAAGGTGGACCGACCAGCGCCGCCGAAGGGGATTTATCGGCAGGAAGGTCTCCGCCTTTACGCCTGCGGCGATAATCGGCGCTATGTAATCCCTGTCGATGGAAAAAGAGCCCACGGCGTCGTAAAGGAGCCGCACCTCCACCCCCGCACGGGCCTTTTCGGCGAGGAGTTCAAGAAAGCGAAGTCCCGTGGAGTCTTTGCGTATGATGTAGTACTCCACCCAGACGAAACGTTTCGCCCCCTTCACCGCGCTCTGGAGCTCCTCGAAAGCCTTGTCGTTGTCGGCGAGAAGCTCGACCCTGTTGCACTCGCGGGGAGGGAAGGAGGTAAGGGTCGCGGCGAGGGAGAAGAGCTGCTCGAAAAGCGCGGGGGATTCGCCTTCGAGCTTTCTGCGCGAGGCGTCGCGCACCGTCATCGCGGCCAGCCGCTTCCTTCGCGAGGTGCGCCTGACGTAAGGATTGGCGAGGAGGAAAAATGCGATGGCGCCGACGCCGGGGAAGGCAAGTATCGCGAAGATCCACATCAGCGTCCGTTCGACGCCGTGACTCCTCCACACGGCGCGGAAAATCGCCACCGCGTTGAGGAGGGAGATGAGGATCCATACAATAGTGTTAAATATTTCCCTGTCCATGCACCCCGCTTTGGTCTTTGAAACAACGGATTCGCAACCTTTGTATTCATTTTACACCGGAGAGAAAACTTTGCGGGTAAAATCGCTTTTGCGATCCGCCCGAAGCGCCCGCGGCATGGAACAAACCGGCGATGCGTGATGCTATCACAAGGTAGAATTTCTACACGTATTCTTAGAGATAGTTGTAAATAGACTACCTTCGAGAACAAAAGCTCAAAAAGATTTCGCTTTTGTTCGAGCCTTCTTTACGTCTTCCCTCCGTGGCCCGTAGGTGACGCAGGGAGCGGAGGCGGAAAGGGCGGCGGGGGGGTCTTAGTGAGCGCAGCGAACGAGTGCCCCCTCACGCCCCCGCCGTAGCGACCGGTCGCTCGTAGAGCGAGCGG